>JACCVY010000260.1 GCA_013697915.1 Blastocatellia bacterium
CGACCCACCCGCTACCGCGAGGTGGTACTGACTTCATGCCACTAAGACGCAGGGTGCTTTTGAATCATTCCAGTCTTGTCGTATGACTCAAGAATGAAAGGCTCATGGTCGGGAAGGGTGGCTTGCCCGCGCTCGGCTTGAGGGCTCTCAAGAGCGGGGGTAAGCCACCCTTCCCAACCATGAGCTTCTGTATCTTGGAGGAGTCTCTGCGACTCACTGCCTCTGTGGGACATTTAAGACTCCTAAGTTGGAACTTCTCAACCCCGCCAGCGTGTTAGCAAGCGATTGCTGGCCCATTGCAATTAAGAAGTCTGAGCCCACGGAAGGTAACAAGTCTGACAAACCAAGCTTGTCGAATAACTGGCGCACTCTCCTCGTTTTTCTAAATCACAAACAACCTTGAAGGAGATAGGTGTATGAATCTGCCAAAAACATCCGCGCGAATTTTGTTCGTAATGCTTCTGCTGATGTTCAGTAGCCAGGGTGGGCAAGTGCTGGCCCAGGCTTCCGCTGATGCTTCGCCGCAAACTAGTCAAGCAGAGAAGAAGGACGACGAAACGAATCTTGACACGCAACTCTATCTGCTAGTCGCCACCAACCAGGATGTGGATGCCGCGAAGATGCCGGCATCGTTGGAGTCGGTTATCAGACAACTGCGCGCCTCGTTGCCGTTCAAGAACTATCGGCTGGCTGCGACGCTAATCAATCGAGTGAAAAATGATGGCCGTCTTAGTCTACGCTGGGTGGGTGGGCCAATGATGGCATCTGCCGCTGCCTCCAACGGAACCCCGAGCTTCAACGAGTTTCGTGTGAACACGGTGAAGCTGGTGCAGGATGCAGGCGGCCAGCAGTTGGTGAGGATGGATGGATTTGCGTTCGGAACGCGTATCCCAATTCAGACCGGTACAGCGTTGGCATCAAATGCCCCGGCCGCGCCAATCATTAATTACGAAAGCACGGGACTGAATACCGATATCAGCATGCGCGAAGGCGAGGCCGTGATAGTCGGCACACTGAATGTTGGGCCCTCGGGCGACGCGATCATTCTGGTAATGTCGGCGCGGCGCACGCTGAAGTAATTCATTGATGCTCACATAAAACAAGAAATTCGCAGCAGGCAGACAGCAGAGGCTGGTCACTCTGCTCACTCTGGCTCCTGTTTACCTGCTGCTTCCCAACACTCGCCGCCGCCCTCATCCCGTCTGTCTGGCACGCCACACGCTAGGGGAATTCGCCTTGAGAGTTTTAAACTACCGGAAAGGTGAAACAGGAAAAGTTGCGATTACTGATTGTGGATGATGAAGAGGCGTCGCGATACGGCATTCGTCGCGGCTTAACGACGTTTGGTTACAATGTCTCTGAAGCCGAGTCGGCCGAAGCTGCGCGCGCCTTGCTGCGACAGCAACCTGCCGACTTGATGTTGCTTGATGTAAACCTTCCGGGAATGAGCGGGCTGGAATTTTTGCGCGAGTTGCAAACTCCGGCAGCCGCAAACGGGAGCTCGCCACTCGTAATCATTATCACAGCGCACGGTTCAGAACGAATGGCTGTTGAAGCAGTCAAAGCGGGAGCATACGACTACCTTTCCAAACCTTTCGAGCTGGACGACCTGCGCTTAGTCGTTAAGAACGCTGCCGAGACGATTCAACTGCGGCGCGAGAATGTTTCGTTGCGGCGGCGCATTGAAGTTGAACGTTCCCAGCGCGGCGCCTTAATCGGAAATTCGGAAGGCATGCGGCGCGTGCGTTCAATGATTGAAAAGGTTGCGGAGACCGACGCGACAGTCCTGGTGCGCGGTGAATCCGGCACCGGCAAAGAGTTGGTGGCGCGTGAGCTGCACGAAAAAAACAGCACCAGAAGCACGGGCGCTTTCGTTGCCGTCAACTGCGCCGCGCTGCCGTCGGAGCTAATCGAATCAGAACTGTTTGGCCACGAAAAGGGCGCTTTTACAGGCGCCGCAGCGCGACGGCAGGGAAAATTTGAGCAGGCAAACGGCGGCACTTTGTTTCTCGATGAGATTGGCGATATGAGTTCCAATGTGCAGGCGAAATTGCTGCGCGCGCTGGAAGAAAGACGAATTGAACGGCTTGGCAGCAACGATTCAATTCCGGTTGATGTGCGCATTGTTAGCGCTACGCATCGCCCGCTCGAACGGGAAATTGAAAAGGGAAACTTCCGCGCCGATCTGTTTTATCGCCTGCGTGTTCTGACCATCGACATTCCGCCGTTGCGCGAACGTCGCGAAGACATTCCATTACTGGCAGAACAATTCACGCGCACTGCCGCCGAACGTTACAGTTTGCCGCTAAGGCAGATCGCACCGAGCGCGCTGCGCCGCTTAGTTGACTATGACTGGCCCGGTAATGTTCGGGAGTTAAAGAATACGATCGACCGGGCAGCGATCATGGCGGAAGGCGAAGAGTTGCGTGCGGAAGATTTGCCGGAAGAGATAATACCCCGGACGCAAAAGGCGATGGGCACTGAGCAGCCGGCAGCCGGCGACGGTTTGAGCGTTCCGTTCACCGCCGACTTTCGTGAGGATCGCCGCGAGTTTGAGAGACGTTATATCTCGCGTTGTCTCGAGCACACGCAGGGAAATGTGACCCGCGCCGCCGAGATTCTGGGGATGCATCGCCAGTCGCTGCAACACAAACTGCGCCAATTGGGTTTGGGTCGGCGCTACGTTTCTGTTGGCAGCGAGACGCAGGAAAATGCCGACGAGTGAAGGATCTATTGGCAGTCGAAGTTGCAGCCCCTGCCGTCAAAGAGCGGGGGCAAGCCCACCTTCCCAACCTGAGAGACCTTCCGCGTCGAGTGTTTGGATACGATCTTGAGAGGCTTTCGATCTCAGTAAGTGAAACTCAAAACCATTAACCTCTCAGGTTGGGAAGGTGGGCTCGCCCCCGCTCTTAGTTCGGTATTCTCTGCTAAACTGGCGGCACATTCCAAGATTCTTATTCCTAAGGCGGATTCATGAAAGCAAGCCCTGACGCAATTATCCAGCGCGAACAAGCGGAATATCTTGATCGCCTAATCGCTCAAACAGATCCAATTCTATTGGAAATGGAAGCTTATGGCGCCGAGCATCTTGTGCCCAGCGCCGATCGCGAAGTCGCACGGTTTGTTGAAATCACCGCGCAGGCAATCAAGGCCAGACGCGCGCTGGAGATTGGGATGGCGATTGGTTACACGACCATTCATCTTGCGCGTGCGCTCGGCGAAGACGGCCTGGTAATCACCATCGATCCCAGCGAAGAGATGATCAAAGCCGCGGACGGCTATCTGGAGCGCGCCGGACTGCGCAATCGCGTGCGCATCGAGCGGGGCAAGGCGCTGGAAGTCATTCCGCGTTTGCGGGAAACATTTGACCTCGTCTTCATTGACGCTTTGAAGGATGAATACGAGGGCTATCTCGAACTGTCTTTGCCGCGACTGCGAACCGGAGGCGTGCTGATTGTGGATAATCTACTGTGGGGTGGAAAGGTAGCCGCCGATCCCGATTCCGAAGATCGCGACACGGGGGCGCTGCAAAAGTTCAACGAGCATTTCGTTCAGAATCCGCGTTTGAAAGCGCTGGTGCTGTCGGTGGGCGATGGCCTGGGGTATGCAGTTAAGATTAGTTGACCTGTATTAATGATTCGTAGCGACAGCCAAACAACCCGGGCCGAAGCCGCGCGGATCATATCGAACGGCGGCCTCATCGCTTTCCGCACTGACACTTTTTACGGTCTTGGTGCCGATCCTTTGAACCCGGCAGCGGTCGAAAAGATTCGCGAACTGAAGGGCAGGGAAGACGACAAGCCTATACTGCTGTTGATCTCGGACATGGATCAGCTTGACCGTTTTGTTGGCGAAAAGTCAGGCATCTTTGGCCTAATTGCTATCGGACATTGGCCCGCGCCGCTGACTCTGATTGGCCCTGCTCGTGCTGAACTCCCAGTTGAATTGACAGCCGGAACCAATACCATCGGCGTGCGTTTGCCGAATGATGAGAATGTTCGTGCGTTGGTGCGTGCGTGTGGCGGGGCACTGACCGCCACCAGTGCGAATGTTTCCGGAAAAGCGCCCGCGCGCACAGCGCAAGAAGTTGAAGATTATTTTCCAGCGGGAATTGATTTGATAATCGACGGCGGCGAAGTGAGGGCGACAGAGCCATCAACCGTTTTGGATTTGAGTGGATCCAAACCGCGCTTGGTGCGGGAAGGTGCAATCCCACGCGCAGCGCTGGCTGATCTTTTGAAGTAGTGGTCAGTTTCGCTGCCAGAATCCGACTTTGTACCACTTCGCGGTACAGACAGGGAACTATAAGGGTTATCAGTGTTCGACCGTCAGGTTGCGAACAAAGCGCCAGTCGCCGCTGGCGTCAACGTTAATGTTTCCGACATTCTTGCGCGCAATGACGATGTTCGCCTGATACCACAACGGCAACACCGGCACCTCGCGGCTCACAATTTCCTGCACCCGCACGTAAAGCTGTTTTGCTTTCTCGCGATCGAATGTATTCACTGCCTGGTCCAGCAGGGCATCGACTTCTTTATTGCTGTAGCGGCTGCGATTACGCGAAGCGCGCGCTTCGGTCGGAATCTCCGAGGTCGCGAATAGATCTTTATAGAAGATTGGATCCTGATTTCCACCCACCCATTGTCCATAAAATATTTGGAAGTTACCGCGCCGCAACTCGTCAAACAGAGTGTTCAGCTCAGCCGTTTCGATGGCAACCGGAACGCCGACATTCTTTAGATAGTTTTGAATAACGCCGGCGTAATTCTTGGCGGCTGAGCTGCTGCCTGAAACTTTATAGACGAGGGGTTTCGCGAAACGCATCTGCGGCCCGTCGCCGTCAGGGTCTTTCAATCCCGCTTCATCCAACAACTTCTTTGCCATAGCCGGATCGAACGAATACTTTTGCCCCGGCGAGTAGGCCCAGGATTCCTCAGGCAGGATTGAATGGGCCAACCTTGCCTGTCCAAGAAGTAAATCGCGAATCAAGCTCTCGCGATCGACAGCGTAAGCAATCGCCTGTCGCACACGCACATCGTTGAGCGGCGGCGCGCTACAATTAATAGTGAGAACGGTAACATTCGAACCGGTGAACTGCAGCACTTGCAGACTAGGATCCTGGCCCAGCAGCTTAATCGCGTCGGGCGAAAGGCTGGTCGGCAAGGGAGCAATATCAACACGCCCCGATCTCAACTCTGCTTGCAGGGCATTGGTGTCGGCAATCACACGCACACGCAGCGCGCGAATGTGGGGAGCGCCTTCCCAATAATCCGCATTGGCTTCCAAATCGACGACCTGCTGCGAGTTGTCGTAGTTCTTAAACTTAAAAGCTCCCGTTCCCAACGGGTGAGTTTTTTGCGACTCGTAACTGTCTTTGGGAATGATTGCCACCGGAACCAGGTTGCTGAGCAATCCGGTCCAGGGATGGGTCAAGGTAACGACTAGCGTCCTGGGATCAGGCGCGTCGACGCTTTTTATATAGCTCTTCTTATCGGCGCCCGAGCCTTCAAAGAAGCTGGCAGACTTGGCGAAGCTGCTCGAGAAAACCAGGTCCAGCGTGTACTTCGCGTCTGCTGAGCTAAACGTCCGCCCGTCATGAAACTTCACGCCATCGCGCAGCGCAAAAGTGAAAACGGTGCCGTCGCTGGATTGTTTTATGTCCGAGGCGAGGTCGCCAACGTAGTCAATCTTTTCATCCTTCTTTACCAGCGAGTTGAACATCAAGGCGCGGACACGTTCGCTGGCAGCATCCACAGAAGGCGAGCCGATGGGATCAATCGTGCGAATGTTATCGCCCAGACCAATCACAAAAACGTTGCTGCGTTTCCGGCAACTTGATCCTAACGTCAGCAAGGCGGCAACGATTAGAAACAGAACGGCGGCTCGGCGCATCAGAGTGTTCCTCCATACTTGTAGTTCAGTTTTTCGTTCAGTTTCGCTGTCTCTTCTGACAGGACTTTGAATCGATCCAGGTCGAAAGGTGGTGGCGGCTTGACGATCGTCTTTATGGCAGCGATTCGCTTAAGCGAAGCGCGCATACGATCCTTCGGTAACTTGCCATCGCGCGCAACGCTCAAAAGCGCATCATAGCCGCGGCGAATAATTTCCGGATGCGCGCAAATAAGCATCATGTCTTCGCCCGCGATGAAGGCGCGCACTACTGCCGACTCAATCTCGCAATGTTTGGCAATTGCACCCATCTCCAGATCGTCCGTCACTACCAGGTGTTGATAACCCAATTCTTTGCGCAGCAGGTTCGTCACTATGTTGTGACTCAGCGATGCCGGTTCAAGTAAACCTCCGGTCACGCCTTTCATGATGTCGATGTTGGGAAAGCCGCCGTGGCTGATCATTACGCAACGCACGCGATCGTCCCGGCGTTCGAAGAGTTCGATGTAAGGCGCCAGGTCCTGGGCCAGCAAATCTTCATGAGTCAACCGGACCATTGGCATTTCTTCGTGCGAGTCAACTTCACCGGCGCCGATGCCGGGAAAGTGTTTAAGGCAGCCGATCATTCCGGTTTCCTGCAAGCCACGCAGGTAAACCGTCGTGTAGCCCAGCACTTCTCCGGGCGAGCGGCCGAAGGAACGCGAGTACAGTCCATTGGAAAGCAAGTCGCGCTCCTCGGTCATGATCGACATGACGGGCGCAAAGTTCATATTAAAGCCGAGCAGGCGCAGTACCTCGCCGGTGATGCGACCCAGGCTGCGCGCGCCGGACAGGTCGCCGTGCTCGCGAATTGTTCGCGCCGAAGGCATGGGCGTAAAGATTTTGCGCAAGCGATCAACCAACCCACCTTCTTGATCCACGCCCAGCAGCGGCGCGACAGGCAGCAGCTCGCGCACGCCGTCCAGCAAGTCTCTCAATTGCTGCGGCCCGGCGACGTTGCGACCGAAAATGATCACGCCACCAGGCTGTACCTCCTGAATCAGCGCGCGTGTCTGCGCGTCGAGTTCAGTACCAGGCAGACCAATAAAGAAGTATTGACCGATTTGTTGTTCGAGCGAGAGCGAAAGCAGTGAATCCGATGGCATTTGAATGAAGGCGGCAAACTAAATTTCGTACGAAGATTAAAAGAGCATTTAACTATAAGATAATTTTTCGACCGCAGCCAATGGAAAGATATGTCAGTTGTTCCCCAAGGCGCGGGCGATTGTTATTTATCTTTATTCGCCGACGTAGTATAAATCGCACATGCCGCGCGAAATCACGGATCGAGAAGCAATCCTTGCCAGCCTAAGGAATCTCGAGCTCACCTCCGAACTCTTCCTCGAAGTGAATGGAAAATTGAAGAATGCCGGCGATCTCGAAGTCATCGTCGATGGTCGAGACTACGCTAACGGCAAACGCGTGGGGCCGTACGTGCGCTTGCTTGGTTATGACGGTGGCGAAGTAATCATGCGCCAGGGAGAGTGGGGCGGAAACACGTTTTACCTTTCAGTCAATGGAGTTTTGGATGTCTACATCACTGAGTCAGAAACGGAGCAAAGAAAGATTAGCAGGTTGCTGCCGGACACCTGTTTCGGCGAAATGGCAGGGCGGCCGGAGTTGAGCGAAACGCAACTGTGATCGTGCCCGAGCACGCGAAAGCAACGGTTCTGGAGGTCACGCGTCCGGCACTGCGGCTGCTGCGAAAGTTACCAAAGTTTGGTCGTGTGCTTGATGACACATATCGCGCGCACGGCTTTGGTCGCGCGTTGGAAGACCTAAGCCAGCCCGGACGAGTTGCTGATGATGAAATAGTTGAGCGGCTACGCGACATCGGAAAGTTCATGGTCTATGCAAAGCACCATGTGCTCTGTCAGGAAGGAATGCCGATCGACAATGTGCTCCTTATTAAGAGCGGCTGGATCAGAAGAGTTAGTGGGCTGCCAATGGATCCCACGTCGACCGGAGTGGTCCTGGGTGTGGGCGATAGCATTGGGGCGGATTTTCTCGGAGCGGGGAATTGTTTGGGACTGGACGGAGCCAGGCAACCGGAAAGCTGGAAGTTTACTGCTTCAGCTTTCGCCGTTTGTGACTGCCGGCAAGCTGACAGTGCATTTGAATGCTTCGAGTTATGGTCCCGGGGAGAATGCTGGAACGGTTGCCGTAACCGTGATGAGAACGGGAGATTCTTCAGGTGTCGCCACGGTTAACTACGCGACCAGCGACAGTGCAGGGAACAACGACTGTAATGCGCTCAACACCGGCATGGCCAACTCGCGCTGTGACTATGAAACGACGGCAGGCACTTTGCGCTTCGCTGCCGGCGAAACATCTAAGACCATTTTGATTCCCATCGTCGATGACGTTTACGCCGAAGGCACTGAGAGTTTCACCGTGACTTTGAGCAGTCCCAGTGGCGCGCTCCTCGCTTCGCCCAGTGTCGCTTCGGTAACCATAAATGATAACGAGACCACGACGGGAACGAATCCGATCAATCAGGCTGGTTTCTTTGTGCGCCTGCACTACATCGATTTCTTCACGCGGGAACCCGACGCGGGCGGCCTGTCGTTCTGGACAAATCAGATTACCTCGTGCGGTACGGACCAGGCGTGCATTGATATCAGGCGTATCAACGTTTCAGCTGCCTTCTTCCTTTCGATAGAGTTTCAGGAAACTGGCTATCTGGTCGAGCGCATTTACCGGGTGGCATACGGCAATGCGACTGGAACGTCGACCTTTGGCGGAACACATCAACTATCGGTGCCGGTAATTCGCTTGAACGAGTTTCTGCCAGACACGCAGCAGATCGGACGAGGCGTGGTGGTGGGCCAGGCAGGCTGGGAGCAGGTGTTGGAGAATAACAAACAAGCGTTCGTGGCAGAGTTTGTGCAGCGGGCGCGGTTTTCGACTGTCTATACCGGAACCATGAGTGCCGGACAGTATGTGGACACGCTGAATAGCAACGCCGGCAACGCTTTGTCGGTGACAGAGCGGAACCAACTGGTCAGCGAGTTGACTAGCGGGGCTTGGACGCGGTCGCAGGTGTTGCGCGCGGTAGCGGAGGATGCGGACCTGAATACGGCCGAGTTCAACCGGGCATTTGTGCTGATGCAGTTCTACGGATATCTGAGGCGGAATCCGAACGACGCTCCCGATAAGGACTACACGGGGTACGACTTTTGGCTGGGGAAGCTGAACCAGTTCAACGGCAACTTTGTTAACGCCGAAATGGTCAAGGCATTCATCGTCTCCGGCGAATACAAGCAAAGGTTTGGGCCATGATGTTAATACGAGCAAATGTTTTTCAGAAGAGTTAAGGTCAGGAATTCTGGACGCTTACTATCTCAACGAGGTTTCACCGGCTCCGCACGCTGCGCGTAATGCGACAGCAATATGTGCCCATACAGCACCGACCTTCCAGTTAGCTGATAGCCATTTTCTTCCAGCAGCTTTGCCGCCCGCCCAGGGGGGGATGAGAGCAGCCAGACGCTCTGATCTCGCCCTATAATTTCGCCGAGGCTTTGTTTGCCAAGCTGATCTGCAAGCCATTTGTAGCGAAGCATGTGCGCTTCGGTTTTGCCGTAATAGGCGAGCGCCAGGGGAATAGAATTAACTCCCTCGCTGAGGATAGTTTCGCGATTCGAATTAGCAACTTGCGAATCAATGAACTGGGCCATCTCTTTATGCCTGTCGGGTTTGGCTCGCAAATCACCACGCGCGGTCAGCATGGCCGTCGAAAATAAGAAACCACACAGTACTGTGACTAAAAGAACCTGCGCAGCCCTGTTATTAAGGTTTTGCACCCCGACGGCAATCAGCAAGTAAACTGCCGGCGCGACAATTATCCAATATCGCATGATGCCGATGGCCCGTGTGCCCAGCAGGCGATCCAAAAACAAGATTCCGGCGATCGGAAGAACGGTCCACAAACCGAGAAGCCATAATTTTGGGCGCTCAGTTCGAAGCGAAATCAAGCCCCAGACAAGAAGACCATAGGCGGCGACGACGCTTACCCATCCCAGTGGCGCTTCCGGCACCGACATAAGGCGCGTCAGCTTGGAAGCGACTTCAGCGATCACCATCTCCGGCGAAAGCGGTCCCCGGGCCCAGGCGATGATCTCCTGTGACGTTCGACTTTGGGCAAGTCCAATTACCAGCCACGGCGCGAAAGCTGCGACGATTGCGCCTTCCGTGACCAACCAAAAAACCTTTTTTTGCCTTCCGAGCGGGGACGCTACCCAAATGTAAATGCTCTGCGCGGCAAGAAAAAAAACATACTCATAGTGCGTGTAAAGGCCGGCAACGGACAAAACCGCAAAGAGAATATATGGCAGCCTGGAAGAAGAATATTTCCGCGTCAGCGTGATCGCATAAGTAGAGGCAATCGCAAGCAGAGCAAGCAACGGATACATGCGCGCCTGTTGCGAGTAATGAATTTGTTCAGGCATGAATGCGATTAAGAGCGAGCTTACAAATCCAACCAGTGGATTGAACAATTCGCTGCCCAGGAAAAAGATCAGTATTACGGCGAGCGCGCCGAAAACCACCGAGGGCAATCGCAGAACCCACTCTGAAGTTCCAAAAAGCCTTAACCAGTAGTGCATGAAATAAAAGTACAAGGGCATGTGCACGTTCTTCCTGAGCACACCGTTAACATCCGTCAATCCCTTTCCGCTATCAATTGTAAGCAGCCGCTTGTACTCGCCGGTGCTGGTGGGGAAATTGCTTTGGTCAGCATTAGGTTCGGCCGACACGTAGACGTATTGATGACCCGTCGCAGCGGGGATTGTATACAGCTCTTCGCACTCCAGACTCTGGCCGTCCAGATTGTGGAGCCGGACAAAAAGACTGCCTAAGAAAAGCAGCCCAACGAGCACCAGCGTCTTTCCAACTGATAAAGACAAGATTTGATTGAGAGGGGTCGGGCGGGGCACAACGTCTCCCCTGTTTTTAGATTTTCTGGTACCGGCAGTTTTCATTGAGATTTGTCGCCGTCTACAACTTAAAAGGGGTGCTCCGCTCACCTAGCTTACTAGTTGCGATTCGCACAGCCTAAGAATTTGTGCGGAAAGAGTTGACATCTTTGGGCTGGTGGCTAGAATGTGCGCGCAGAAACAATTGGCCGCTAGCTATCCGTCGCGCGCCTACACTTACTTCGTCTCAGCAAGGCGCGACATTATCTTCCGCATGAAATGCTTTGTACATGATCGTCATTAATGTGTGAGCAGCAATTTGCCTACGACCAGAAAGTAGG
>JACCVY010000262.1 GCA_013697915.1 Blastocatellia bacterium
CCGCCGCGAAAATCGCGACGGCCAAGTTGGTTTTTGAAAGGCTGGTACTTTAGATCAGTCTTGGAAAAACTATCTGAGTCTAACCGCGCGGGTGATTCGCGCTAATTGCAAAACAGGTAACGAAGAAACTTAGGGGTTGAGTGCCTCGCCCTTGCTTGCTCGTTGTTGGCTTAGTCTGTCTAGTATCCTTTCGTTAATTCTTAACTGAGATAACCCACCCGCTACCGCGTGGTGGTACTGACCTCATCCCTTCCGCAATCACTTACATTTCGAATAACCACAATCGCGACAGAAGTCGCATCCGCTGGCATGCTCCAACTGGCCGTGGCATTCGGGGCAGATGCCTATCATCGACGACATAATTGCACCAGTAATCCTGGCGGCCCCTTCGGAGTTCTGAGTACTGAGTACTGAGTTCTGAGTAGGTGCTGAGTGTTGTTTACCAAGCGCGCGCGCGGAGTCAGGCAACTGCTGGACGCGGCGGTTGGTGATCATGATGCATTCGGCAACTGCCTGCTCAGGTGAAGTCAACAAGCGCTCGTTGAACCAGACTGCGTGTGTGCCGGTCACTTTGTTTAAGCTGTAAGCAACTTCCGCGGCGTCGAAACCACCACGCAGCATCTTCGACGCAAGCAAGCCCACACCGCCCGAGATTGGACCAGTGGCAAATACTTCCTGAATCATCTTGCCATCGTGATTGACAGTGACGTAGAGGTTCTGCCCATCAAACGGAATCTGCCAGGTGGCGCCGCTCAACTCGCGCGGCCGCTCGATGCGAATGGCCTCGATCTGTGCCTGAGTCTGCACCCGCGGCACTGGGGCGCTGCCTTCCGGCTGGTTTGAAGCTACGGTGTCCGCTTGTATCTGTTGTCTCGCTGCAACCTCAGCGTCCGCGCCGATTGGAGCAATGATAGCCGCATCAGCATGACTTGCCGGTGGCTCGTCAACCACTTCAATCATCGCTTCGGGATTGCAGGCCAGCTCACTGCTCGCAGTTAGATTCGGCGCGCCTGGCGCATCCGAAGCCTTCATCGAGGTCAACACCTGATTGTCACGCGAGCCGTCGCGATAGTAGCTCACTGCCTTGCAACCGAGTTGACGTCCCAATCTATAAAGCTTGTCGACTGACTCAACACTGTCGTTGACTGCGCCGTTGCAAGTCTTTGACACACTGTTATCGACGTTGCGTTGCGCCGCGGCCAGCACGTGCACGTGTTGCTCGGCGCTGATGTTCATGGCCGAAATAAACTGCGGCGGCAACTCATGCTCGTGTTCGCAAACGTAGTCGGCGGCTTTGTCGATTGACTCCTGCTCAGTTTGATCCACGTCGATGCCCAACGCCTGGGCTGCGAGGGTATGCACATAGGTCCGCGTGCCCAACGTATCCTTGCGCACATAGGCCCAGGAGAAGTTTGGCTCGATCCCCGAGGAGGTCTCAGCAACGAGAGAGATCGTGCCGGTCGGAGCAATCGTAGTCACTTCATAGTTGCGCGGCGTGAGTTTCACATCGCGCGAAATACCAATCTGGTTGTAAAGAAAATCTTCGTATGCTTCACGGTTCGGTTCGAACTCCGGAAACACGCCCTTCTCGGCGCCCAGCTTGATGCTGGCATTCCACGACTCGCGCCGAATGAAGCCCATCATCTCTTCCATCAAATCGATCGACGCTGCCGAGCCATACGTAACTTTCAGGTTCACACAGAGATCGGCAAAGCCCATGACGCCCAAACCCACCGGCCGCGTGCGCGTTACGACGTCGTTGATTTCCGGCAGCGGCCAGGCGCAGGTGTCGATGACGTTGTCGAGAAAGCGCGTGCAGAGATGCGTCACTTCGCGCAGGCGATCCCAATCAACTCGATTGGCGGGATCGTAGAATTTCGCCAGGTCGATTGAGCCCAAATTGCAGGAGTTGGAGAAGTGCAGAAACTGCTCGCCGCACGGGTTGCACGAATAAATCGGCCCCATCGACTTCATCATGTGGTTGTGACGGTTCACCTCATCGATAAACGCTATGCCAGGCTCGGCATATTTGTGCGCGCTGGCCACGATGCGGTTCCAAATGTCAGGCGCGTAAACCATGCCCGGCCGCGGCGCTTCTTCAATAGTGCACTCGGATAAGTCGGCGCTCAGGAAAGCGTGATGATCACAGAAAGTCATTGTCGAACCATCCGCCCGACGATAGACAACGTAGTCATCATCGCGAACCGGATCGTAGATGGAATCGGTCCACGGTTCGCCATCAAACTCAAGCTGGAACCATTCGTTTTCGTCAACCGCCCTAAGAAACCTGTCGGTAACGTTGACCGAGATGTTGAAGTTAGTCAGCGAATGCTGATCGTTCTTCGCGTGAATGAAGCGCAGCACGTCCGGATGTGTGACGCGCATCATGCCCATGTTGGCGCCGCGCCGCACGCCGCCCTGCTTCACTACATCAGTCACCTGATTGACGATGTTCATGAAGGAAACCGGCCCGGAAGCAACCCCACGAGTTGACCCGACCAACGCGCCTGAGGGACGCAGGAATTCATAAGTCATGCCGGTGCCGCCCCCAGTTTGATGAATCGTCGCAGCAGCCTTGGCGTGATCCATGATTCCGGTTATCGAGTCAGGCACATCCAGCACAAAACAGGCAGCAAGTTGACCATTCGTTTTGCCGGCGTTAACGAGGCAGGGCGTATTAGGAACAAATTCTCTGGCCAGCATCACATCGCTCATGCTATTAAAAAATAAATCCCGCTTCTCACCATCCTTTTCGGCAGCCGAAACATGACCCACCACGCGGCGAACGATATCCGGCCACTCTTCGAGCGCGCGTCCCTTCGCATCTTTCAGCGAGTAGCGCTTGCTGATTACACGCTTGGCGTTTAGTCCCAGCGGCTGGGTTTTGCGACGCGTGTTGGGAGTCGCGATGGTCGTTGGAGATGCGTTCGCTGCGGGGGTTTGTTTGCCGATGGCTGCGCTCATCTTAATCTGCCTTTCTCGTGCCCCGGGGTAACACCAGCACGAGCAATTTCTGCGAGTTTCAAAGACGGTTCTACGACTACATTATAGTAGACGCGACCGTATCATGTGATGTGTAGCGGATACTTCGGTTGGCTTTGTTCGAAGCGAAAAATTCAGGTGGAGAGCAGTTTCAGGGGCCTGCCGCTGCTCCAAGTCAACCCGCCTCGTCCTCAAGCGCAGCGGAATATACTCCTTTGAAAGTCGGATGTCAATATGTTGTGGTCATCTTTTTTTTCAATGCATTATAGTGTATTTATTGAAGCTCTACGTTAAGTTCTAAACTACTGATTAGCGGTCGTTTTGAGGCGCTCAGCACGCGGGAAACGGGACAAGTTTGTGACGGAATTTGGAGGTTTTGAGCGGCGTAATCGGAAAAAATATTTGAGCTGAAAAATTGAAAGTAAACGCGACGCTTGATGCCTAACCGCAGTGTGATCCGTTTCGAACGTCACGCGCTATCCAAATACGCCGAAGGCGTTAAATAACTTAGCCCGGCGTAATACGCCGGGTTAGAATGCAACTCACCCTACACAGCCGCTCATTCGTGCCCACCCTGAAAGGGTTGAATATCCCAACCGAAGGAGCTTCTTCATGTCACAATCTCTCTCAAAGATTTGGACCCACCTGATCTTGTCAACCAAAGAGCGATATCCCTTTCTCTCCCGTGCGTCACGATATGCACTCTTATCTGGCGAAGACTCTAAAAGAAAATCAATGCCCTACGCTGCTCGTTGGTGGAGTCTCCGATCACGTGCATTTGCTCTTTGTGTTGTCGAAGAACCATTCAATCGCCAGCATTGTATGGACAATCAAGCGCAGTTCATCTAAATGGGTCAAGATTCAAGCTGCGGGCCTGCGGAAGTTTCACTGGCAGGAAGGTTACGGTGCGTTCTCGGTGAGTCAATCGCACATTGAGCAAGTGCAGAAATACATTTTCAATCAGGAGAAGCATCACCGAAAGAAGACTTTTCAGGACGAGCTTCGGAGTTTCTTGAAGAAATATGAGGTCGATTACGACGAGCGATACGTCTGGGATTAGTAAGGTTCCGAACCCCCTTCAGGGTTCGAAAAAAAAATTCTTAACCCGTTTCCCGGCGTGTTACGCCGGGCTAAGTTATTTAACGCCTTCGGCGTTATGCCCGCAGCCCCGGCCTTCTTTCTCACTAATTCTTTTCGCGGCCTTGGTATTGTTATTTCGAGGAGGAGCTGTTCAGCAGTAATTCGTAGTTGCCGATGGTGCGATTATGAGTATCGAGGGCGGCAAACGTGTCGGAGGTTTCTTCCAGCATCTGTTTGGTCATGGCGATCGAGTCGCTGAGCTGTTCAAAGTCGAGAGCCGAGACGCGTTCAGGCGTCGGCAGAGTAACAACCTGGTCGTTGACTAAACCAAAAAAGTTTTCGATTGATTGCAATTGGCCTTCAACCAATTTCACCGAGCGCTCGATGTCCTGAAACGCCGCCACCCGTCTTTTTAGAATCTCGACATTCGACTGTTGGATGCGCCGCTCGCGATCGTCTCGGGAAACCTGGACGGCGCGCTCAGCCTGAAGGAGCTGATTCTGCACAGCCTGGCGATTTATAGATCGAAGATGGTGTTTCCTGCGCCGGTAAACATCAAGCAGGTCGACAAAATCTTCCCAACGTTGATCCAGGCTTAGAATGTTCGAGGGAACCTGCTTGGTGCCGGTAAACTTCTTGTAGTTTGAGTAAATCTGGTTCTTCATCCAGCGCAGGTATTCCACAGCTTCGCGCTCGCGTGGATCGAAGAGCTTGATCGAGGCCTCGCGCTGTTGGTCGCGTTGTTTGAGCAGGCGCTGCTTCTCGCGGCGATCGACGAGACGGCGATAAAATGAGCTGGCTGGCACGGTTGCTAAGTAGGCTGTTTCTGCGACCAGGGCGCCGGCAAGAACTGTTACGTCCTGAGCGAATGCGGCAACGGCCGCAAAGCCCGCCAGACCCCAGAAATTTAGAGGCTCCTTGAACGCCTCTTTCAAATACTTGTAATCAAACTTGGGGAACTCGGCCATAAATCTTGAACTATCCGGTACAACGCTGTTTCAGTGCTCCAGGCAAAGACGTGACCGAGTTCTAATCTAATTCCTGCTCGCGCCGCTTTCACCTTCCGCCGGGAGCGCTTGCGGAGCATTACCGCCGGAAGCAGCCGGCAAAAGTCCCATCTCGCGTTTGTAAGCAAGCAGCTTGTCCTGCAGTTGCATGTCCATTGCTTCGCGCTCGATGTCCTGCATCTGATTGTCTACTGATGCGGAACCAAGCTGTAACTTTGCCTCAGCCGCGGCGGCGCGCCGATCGATCTTGTCGCGCATTTCATTGAAGGTCGAGGCATCGTCGCCAATCTGGAATGATTCCATGGTGGCAGCCAACTGTTCCTGAAGCCTCGCTTGCTTTGATTGATTAATCAACTGCATCGCCTCGGCGGTGCGCCGCTGCATCTGCAACACATAATTGTCGCGGGCTTTCAGCGCCTGTGCCGAGGCCAGGGTCGCATGCTCGAGCTGCTGGCTGGTTTTTTGCAGATCCATCTGCGCCTGCCCTAACTGGCCGATATAGGCGGTGGCAATATCGTCGCGGCCCAGCTTTACCGAGGCTTTGATTCTGGAATCAAGATCAACGACCTGGGTTTCCAGCCGCTCCTTGTTTTTCGCCAGCAGCTTTTCGGTGGCCATTACCTGCGCTACGGAATTATTGAGCTCCGGCACGCGGTCGCGCATGTCGCGAATGGTTTGCTGCAGTATGAGTTCGGGATTCTCCGTCGATTCGATGATGCCGCCGAAGAGTGCGCGCACAGAGCGTTTGATTCTGCTAAGAAGTCCCATTTTTCACCGATCCTCTAGCGATTGGATGTTAAATCGTCTTTTGCGAAAACCCCTGTGGGGCGGCATGCTGAACCCACTTGCCTTAACTTCTGGCCGTCCGCATATGTTTGTACGATGAATAATTGCGAAGGGTTCAAAATACGACTGCCAAATCGAAGTTGGAGTATAGCAGTTGAGCCGCATTGCCTTCCAGATCCGGCAAAGGCTGGTAGTGGGTCAGTTTGAAACTTCATGAAGGTGGCGGTGATTCTCCGCTTTTACTGGAGCAGGTTGGGTGACGCGTAGCGATCTCATTAGCACCGTGGCTTTAGCCCGGTGATAGCGAACCGGATTTGACAAGGAACCGTTTCTAACGGTCTTGTTGGCTGGCGAAGCATGAGAAACCGTTGGAAACGGTTCAGAAATCATTTGAAAACCTTGACCACCGGGCTAAAGCCGCGGTGCTAATGAGATCGCTCCGCGTTCCCCGCCCGAAGTTCCAATAGGAAGTCGATACGACAGTTTCCTCGGCTAATTCAGAAAGCACTAAAACTGACCTTCAGAACTCCTTGCCTTCTCACCCTGCCCGAAGCGCCCGATGTCGCGCCGGTATTGTTTGCCGGGCCAGTTAATCTGTTCTACGGCTTCGTAACATCGCGCCAGGGCCTCATCCAGAGTCGGCTGCCATGCAGTTATGCCCAACACGCGACCACCAGCGGTCACTAGTTCACCACCTTCTGACCATGACGTTCCGGCATGGAAGACCTGCAACGCCGGACCGACAATGACGCGATCCAACCCTTCGATTGGCGCGCCCGTCTGGTACGCTCGTGGATAACCGCCACTCGCCAGCACCACACAGGCCGACGAGCCTTCCTTCCAGCGAACGTCAAGCTCTCGCAGCCGTCCATCCACCAGCGCTTGAAAGATCTCGCCCAGGTCGGATTCGAGTCTAATCAAAATCGCCTGTGTTTCCGGATCGCCAAATCGCACGTTGTACTCCAACACCTTTGGACCATTGGCAGTCAGCATCAGGCCAATGAACAAGACGCCGCGAAACGGGAAGCCTTCCATGACTGCGCCATTGAGAGTTGGCTCGACGACTTCGCGGACGATTTGATCCAGTGTTGCAGCTTCGAGGATGGATGCATCGGTTATTGCGCCCATGCCTCCAGTATTTGGGCCCGTGTCGTTTTCTCCAACCCGTTTATGATCGCGGGCAGCAGGCATCAATGCGTAATCATGTCCGTCAGCAAAAAGGAGAATTGAGACTTCTCTTCCCTCGAGCGCTTCTTCGATCAAAATCTGGCTTGCCGATTCCCGCTCGACCACGCTTCCGCTCAACAGGTCAGCGATCGCTCGTTCAGCTTCAGCACGCGACCGCGCAACAATCACGCCCTTGCCGGCGGCGAGCCCGTCTGCTTTAACGACGACAGGTCCATTCGCGGAACCAAACCTGCCGCTGCGAACTGCTCGCAAAGCTTCGTCATCCGAATTCGCTATCACATAGTCGGCCGTCGGTATCGCGTGCCGTCGCATGAAATCTTTGGCAAACGCTTTACTCGATTCCAGCCGCGCGGCCACCTGCGATGGTCCGACAATTTTCAACCCGCTGTTTTGAAATTCGTCAACGATGCCGTTAGCCAGAGGGACTTCCGGACCAACAATCGTTAGATCGATCGCATTCTCCTGCGCAAAATCCCTGAGCCCTAAATGATTGTCGGCAGAAACATTCACGCACTCCGCCAGTTGAGCAATTCCCGCATTGCCAGGTGCGCAATAAAGCTTCAAAGGCGACGCAGAATTCTGTTTTAGCGCCCAAATTAACGCATGTTCGCGGCCGCCGGAACCTATCACCAGGATTTTCATTGCTTACTCAATGGCCTCCAAAGGTCGCGAATACGATTCCACTCTGACCGCCGGTTCGTTTTTATCTTGACACATTTTCGCCATAGCTATACTTTTTTCCCACTGCTTGCCTGTTCGAGGTAGCCGACGCTCACCCCGATACTCGCCAGGAAAGAACAGCGGCTCCTTCAAGATAACGGTTAACACCGCTTCCAAGTGGCCTCGCCAACAGTAGTGGGAGAACGACCCAGGGAGAGCGAACCATGCAAGAACAAGATCAAGTCGGTAATTTGCAAACCAGCGCCGATGCCGAACATCCCGATCGCAGCATCAAATGCGTAGATTGCGGCGAGAACTTTATTTGGACCTCAGGTGAACAGGCTTTCTTCCATGACAAAGGATTAAAGAACGAACCCAAGCGTTGCAAGCCGTGCAAGCAAGCGAAGAACGAAAGGCTGGCGGCGATCACGGCCGCACAAACTTCCGGCGTGCGACAGCGCATCGAAGTTTCAGTGCAATGCGCTCAGTGCGGTCAACAAACTACTGTTCCATTTTATCCTTCTCAAGGCCGGCCCGTTTATTGTCGCTCGTGTTTTCTTGCCGGACGAACCGGTGAAGCTGATGCCGCCAGCAATTAGTTAGCAAACTTCGCCTCTAATTCCAACGCGCAATTAACTTCCCGCTCACGCATTTTCTCGTTTTGCATTGACGAGACCTGCGAACCTATTTTTCCAGATGATAGGGCACGCTGGTGACAATGACGCCCTTCTTGAAGAGCAGTGCTCCCTTGAGCATAAGTGAACTCTGATTGTGCAGCAGGTGTTGCCACCACCTAGCCGGCACAAATTCCGGCAGCACGACGGTCACCATATCATTGTCATGCTTTCGTTCAAGCCGAGCGATGTAACGAAGCAAAGGACGCGTAAGTTCTCGATAGGGCGATGGCAGCACCACTAGTTTCACTCCCGCTCCCCAACGCTCCCACTTCTCACGTAACTTCGCCGTGGCCTCCTCATCGAAATCCACATAGACCGCCTGCACATGATCGGGGGCGATCGACTTCGCATATTGGAGCGCACCAACCACCCCCCGATGTATGCCGGAGATCGGCACGATTACGGTGTGATTGATGGGACGAATCTCCCCCAATCCTTCCGTCGAGAGTTGTTTGGCTACGACCGTATAGTGTTTATGAATAGCGCGAAACATGAGGACGAGTAGAGGAACGACTACCACCACTATCCATGCGCCGTGTATGAACTTCGTGGCGATAAAGACGCAGAGCACAATGAACGTAGCGACAGCGCCTACCGCGTTGATTACGATGGATTTTTTCCAGTGTGTGCTGTTTGTTACCTCGTCGGTGACGAAGGTGGATCCGCGTTGCTCGGACGCTTCCAGTTCCGCGTCTGGCAAGGTTTCCGTATCGACAGTACTTTGAGTGAAGTGAATGTCATCTTCGGGCCGTCTCCGCTGCTTCTTTTTCTTCGGCGACTGCGCACGCACTCTGAGCCAGTGGCGAACCATTCCCGACTGCGAAAGAGTGAAAGAGAGGAAGACGCCCACGGCATAGAGAGGAATGAGCCGGCTCGTGTCGCCACCAAAAGCGATGACAAGAATGCTGGCAAAGATGGCCAACATCACAATGCCATTTGAGAAAACCAACTTATCGCCGCGTGTGGCGAATTGGCGCGGCAGAAACCGGTCACGCGCCAATAAACTACCGAGCCGCGGGAAGTCGGCAAATGAGGTATTAGCGGCCAACACCAGGATCAACGCCGTCGTAATCTGTACGACGTAGTAGAACCAAGCCAGCGGCCCTGTGAACATGATGCGCGCAAACTGCGAAATGACAGTTTCACTCGTGTGCGGATGAACTCCATAGAGATAGGCCAGGACGCTGGTGCCAAGGAACATCACCGTCAGAAGCGCTGCCATTACCACCAGGGTTGTGGCAGCGTTCCTCGCCTCCGGCTTTTTGAACGCCGGGACACCATTGGAGATTGCTTCGATTCCCGTAAGCGCGGCGCAACCATTTGAGAAAGCTCCCAGTATCAAGAAGAGGGTCAGAGGCTGAACGGTGTACCCCTCAGCAGTCTTAATCTCTTCGGGGCCGGGGAGGGGTGCGACGCCCCCATACATGTAGTAGCTGAAGAGGCCATAACCAATCATGAAGAGAAAGCTGATTAGGAAAGCGTAAGTGGGCGCCGCGAACAGCGAACCCGATTCCCGTACTCCACGTAAATTGGCAACGGCAATGAAGGCTATGAAAATCAGACAGAGTCCGACCTTGTGATGGTCCAGCCACGCGTAGCGGGTTCCCTGTACCATTGAAGTAACGGCGGCGACGCCGGCAGCAATGGAAACGGCAACGGTCAGCACATAATCAACCAGTAGCGATGCGCCAGCGACCAGTCCCGCATTAATGCCCAGGTTCTCCTTGGCAACAATGTAAGCGCCACCGCCCGATGGGTAGGCGTGAATGGTCTGTCGGTAGCTAATGGCAACGATGACGAGCAGCACAGCGATGCCGACAGATATCCCCACCACATACCTGAAAGCGCCGGCTTGGCCATACACTACGGCGACGGCGAGGACGAGCAGGATTTCCTCAGTCGCATAAGCCGTCGAAGAAAGCGCGTCGGAAGAAAAAACGGCCAGCGCCGTTTTCTTCGAGAGACGTTCGTGAGCCGCTTGTTCAGTCCTAAGGGCGCGGCCGATGATGAAACGTTTGAGTTCTGCTGCCACGAATCTTTCTCCTCCTGGAAATATGCACTGCTCTAAAAAACTGTTATTGAGGTAACCACGGACTCGTTATCCGTAATTTTTAGCGGCTACGGGGACTTCCTTTTGGAGTGGGTTTTTACTTTTCGTTCCATCCAATCGAGGCAATAGCCGGCAAGAATTAGTAGCGGGATGGTAAGTACCAAAAGTGCGGTGCCCAGGCCTCGCAGGAGGGGATGCAAATCGGCACCCACTATCCAGGTGCTCGCTGTCAGCACGCTGCCCAACAGAGCCGACAGGATGCCGCCGAAGAAGCATAAGTCGGCGCCCATCGCTTCCCAGCTTCCAGGATCTCTCTTGCTTCGTTTTTGCTTCACCCGACGAGCTTGCGCCCTGTGACATAAGGATGGAGTAAGAGGTTTATAAAGTGTTCGTAAAGATTGAGAGCGGACTCTTCGCGGCTTCGCCGCTTTCCGTGCGGAAAGGCTTCGCCTTTCCGATATTGTTTCCCTCTTTCATTAGGCTGCGCCTAATGAATCGGAGGCGTAGCCGCCCAGAATCCTAAAGCGCGAACGGTAAGGCAGAGTTTTACCACACGGTGCGGCAAAGCCGCGTGGAGTTTTTCGGGCTTGATTGCTAGGTCCCGGGATCGAAGCGGTAGCCGATCCATGGTTCGGTGAGGATGTATTTCGGGTTGGCGGAATTTATTTCGACCTTCTTCCTGAGTTGACCGATGAAGACGCGCAGATACTCCGTCTGCTCAGTGTAATCACCGCCCCAAATCGCGCCGAGCAGAACATGGTGGGTGAGAACTTTTCCCGGGTGACGGACCAGGTAAACCAGTAGGTCGTATTCTTTTGGAGTAAGGCGCACTTCTTTGCTTTGAATTGTTACTTTGCGCTCATCGAGGGCAACGCGAAAATCACCGGCCTCCAAAACATTTTTGCTATTGTCCTGGCTTACCGGCGCACGGCGCAGCGTTGCGCGTATGCGTGCAACCAGTTCATCAATTCCGAAAGGTTTGGTGACATAGTCGTCAGCTCCCGCATCCAGAGCTTCAATTTTGGTTCGTTCTTCACCCTTGACCGACAGTACGATAATAGGAACTTCAGAGAAAGCGCGCAGCCTGCGGCAAAGTTCCAGTCCATTTACATTTGGCATGGATAGATCGGTCACTACCAAATCGGGATGCCAATCACCAAAGGTCTGCAATGCTACTTCGCCGTCCGCCGCGACGTGGACGTCATAACCTTTGGCCGCCAGTCCGCGACTGAGCACGCGCGTTATTTGGCGTTCATCATCCACCACTAGTATCCGTTGCTTATTAATCATGGTTCCCTTGCTGTCACCGACAACTTGCACGCGGTGGCCAGTCTCCAGTCTATGCTCGCCCGTCAGGATCAAGCGGTAGCGCTACGACAAACCTGGTGCCGTGTCCGTCTGCGCTGTCTTCATTCCAGATGCGTCCGCCGTGCGCTTCCACGATGCCCTGCGCTATGGCCAGGCCCATTCCCGTTCCGGAAGGCTTACCCTCTCCGCTATCTCCCATGGCGCGAAAAAACTTCGTGAACACACGTTCGCGCAACTCGGGCCGTATGCCCGGGCCCCGGTCTTCGACGATCAGTCGCACTTCCCTGTCACCATCGTTGGTCGCAAACACAAAAATGGGAGAACCAGGTGGCGAATATTTGGCAGCGTTATCGAGGAGCACATAGATGACCTCTACCAAAGCCGGCTCATCAACATTCACCGACGGCAACGCACCGTCCAGCTTTAACTCGATGTGATGGAAACGGGTTCGCGGCTCGGCTCTTTTTAGCGCTGCTGTCAGGATTTCATTGAGCGACGCTCGGTGCCTCCTTAGGTGCAACTCACCCGCTTCGATGCGCGCCAGTTCCATCAGCCCCTCAATGAACCGATCGAGACGGTCTGCCTCTTCATCAATCACTTCCAGCATCTCTTGCCGCCCCTCTGCGCCGAGTCGCGTTGCGGCATCGTTGTCGCCTCGCGCTGTTTGATCATCAAGAAGGGTGGTTACCGATGCTTTGATGGAGGTTAACGGCGTCCGCAGATCGTGTGTTACCGCGTCGAGTAACGCAGACTTTAACCGCTCGCTCTGCTTGACCGCCTTCGCCTGGCTCGCATGCTCGAAGGATTCCTGTAATTCCTGGTAGAGCCGTTCGATTTCTTGTCGAGCATTATCAGCTTCCGCCGCTCGTCTTCTTGCATGGGCCGAAAGCTGGCCGACAGTGATAGCGGTTATTAGAAACGCGACGAGGGCTATCCAATTTTCGGGTTCAGCAATGTTGAATGTGCCGACTGGAGGAAGAAAGAAAAAGTTAAAAGAGGCGACGCCCAGCAGGGACGCCAGAATCGCCGGCTTGGGTCCCCAAGCCGTCGCTACAAATAGCACGATGAGCAGAAGGGCCAACGCCGCTGTGGTCGGATTGACGTGACCGCCGAAGACCCTGAGGACCGACGTCGCGGCAGCGATTACTACGACAGCCACGATGTACCCGAGCAGCCGTTTACGCGCTAATGATTTCCACACAATCTGATTGTAAGGCTAGCCGGTAAAGGATCGTCAGGTCAATGGAGCTAGATCTAAACAAGTTGCCATGCTTGTTAAGTGGTGGCGACCGGCGGGGGCAAGCCCCTCTTCCCAACCTGAGAGGCGCTGTTACTAACTCGGTTAAATCCGCCTTGAAGGGCTCTGATTGACGAATTAACAAATCAAATATCATAACCTCATGGTTGGGAAGGAGGGCTGGCCCCCGCTCGTCGCCCTTTCAGCCGCCGACGTGGACGATGGGCCTTCGCTCCGGATCCTTTTCAGCCTGACGCAGCACTTCATGGGTGACTGGAGCCGTATCTCCTTCGCCAAAAGCTATGTACTTAAGTACGTACGACAGCGGATTGCCTTCGCTCCAACCGAAATATACATGAGGCAATTTACCGGTTTCGTCGCGCAGGAAGAGTAAAAAGGCGGCAATCGCATTCGGCACTGCCGGCGACACTGCTCGTAAGACGCGATAGCCATCAACTTTTTCTCCGCGAATCTGTAAGACACCGGAGAATTCAGAAGCGTCACCGGGCGTTACTTCAAAGAAAAGAATCGGCTCGCCGGGAGGAATGTGGTTGTCGGTTCGTTTCTCGCGCTCTTTCACTTCGTATTCCAGCGCGTCACCCGTATCGAGACGATTGGCTATGATGCGAACAGTGCCGCTCGCCGCCTTCCGCACAAATTCGCGCGCTAAGTCATCGAGTTCAATTCGCTCCACTCTGAGTTCAGTGGAACGCCAAACGCGGGAGAAGAGCGAGGCGAGTACGATAGCGAGAATAAAGAACGAGGCGATCTTAATACCTTCCGGGCGTTCGTGAATGTTCTGAATCGTGGTGTATGCGAAAACGATCGCGATGATCAGAAAAGGAATCCAGTTTTGCCCGCGCTTGCGCATCGCCAACGTAACTGCGATGGCTGCCGAAGTCATCAGTACCAACACGCCCGTCGCGTAGGCGCCACCTTGTGCGTCAACGTCCGCGTTGAAGATCAAAGTTACGGCGAAGGCGATTAGCGTGAACACGAGCGCGAGTGGTCGGGTAGCTTGCGCCCATTGCGGGGCCATACCGTACCGAGGCAGATAGCGCGGCACGATATTGAGAAGGCCCGCCATCGCTGACGCGCCGGCAAACCAAAGAATAGCAATCGTGCTGAGGTCATATACCGAGCCGAATATGTCGCCGAAGAAATGATGAGCAAGATATGCGAGCGCGCGTCCGTTCGCCTCTCCGCCGACTTGAAACTTATCGGGAGGGATGAGCATCGTCGTCACGAGACTGCTGGTAATGAGAAAGACGCTCATGATCAACGCGGCAGTGCGTAACAGCTTGCGGGTATTTTTAATTCGCCCCTCGAGCATTTGGTGCGTGCGTGGCTCCGGAGCTCGGCCCGCACGCGTGCTATGAATGTCTTCCCAGTCACTTTCCGTTAAGTCTTCGTCCCCTTTAACCAGGGGCATTACGGCCACGCCCGTTTCAAAACCCGATAGTCCGAGAGCGAGTTTGGGAAAAAGGATCAGCGAAATACCAACCACGAGCCAAACGTTACCGTTCACCGAGGGATGATGAATTAAAGCCTGCTTCCACTCACTAAAATAGTGAGGATGCGTCAGTATCTGGCCTAACCCAAAACCCACTACGATGAGATTGAGAAACAGGTATAACCCAACCAGAATTACGGCGATGCCGATGGCTTCTTTAAAGCCACGAAGAAAGATCGCACCCAACAAAGCAACCAGCACGAGCGTAATGCCGACCTGATGCTTGAAGAGTTCGGGCGTAAACGGATTCTCGATTATGTGAGCTGTAGCGTCCGCAGCCGAGAGGGTGATGGTAATAATGAAATCTGTGGCAACGAAGCCGAGCAGGACCAGGACAAAGAGTTTACCTTTCCAGCGCGACAGCAAATGCTCCAGCATCGAGATGGAACCTTCGCCATGCGGACTTTCCTGAGCCACTCGACTATAGATTGGCAAGGCGCCGAGCAGAGTAAGGAGAACAAGAATTAATGTGGCGATTGGTGAGAGCGCGCCCGCCGCCAGAAAGGCGATGCCGGGTTGATAACCGAGAGTCGAAAAGTAATCGACGCCCGTCAAACACATCACCTTCCACCAGGGATGTTGTTTGTGAGAACCGGGTTGATCGTCGTTTGAAGCCGACTGTCTGCCGCCCTTATATAACCAGAGCTTGAAATTTCGCCTTGTTCGATCTAATAGAGGCATCCTGATCGTCAAGCACAAATGTGCATCGTGCTCTCGACTTCTCCAGCCGCGGTTGGAAACTCGCGAAATTCTACGCTGATTCGATCTGGCGTCAAGTAGATTTAAGAGTAAGTAGACATTAACGAAATAAAGTCGCGCGCAAAAAAGCGGGCGGGGACCTCCCACAGTCCCCACCCTAAGGCCACGTGTCCTCACCCCACGCGACCACTTCGTTCACCGGGGAGGTGAACGCAGACGGATTATGCATCAGACCATTTAAAGTTTCAACCGCCTCCTGGATTCAAAAAACAGAAACTAGACGATGCTAAAAACGGTGATTTAAATTGATGAGATGGGATAAAGATCGAGGGTTATTTAGACGTGCCGAGGCGGGGCACTATGCCGCTACCAAACGCCGCAGAGTCATCAATTTGAGTAGCGCCATCCTCGCGTTTTTCGCCGCGGTGCAAGTCCGAAACTGCAACGACTACAAGCAAAGCGGTGACACCAAGAGTAGCGAGTATGTAAAGCACGGCCGACATCTCGTAATACATGAGAACTATGACGCCGATAGCCAGCACCGCAGTCCAAAGAACTGTAAAAGTTTTTCGCCGGCGACGATCGTCAGCCGCGTTTCTGCGCTTCATTCCATACTCCTAAGCAATTGAGCCAATCCTGATATTTCCTTCAGACTCTTGAGCGACTAATAAATCACTCTGGTCGCAAGCGAGCTGCCGCCCTGAGTGAACATAGTGCCGAGGCTTCCCGAAACCGCGCCCATGAGTGTCTGTCCGATTCTGCTGGGTGAAAACATTCCTGCTTCCGGAACTTCAATTATGTCGAATGCCTGCAGGAAAAAGTCGGGCTTCTGATTTTTCTTGATGGCTGAATAATCCACTCGGATCATTTCCTGGTCAGTGGCACCAGGTTTCTGCCTGTAGATTCGCACGTCGGTGAGCTTCGCTTCTTTTCGCGCGCCACCCACCATTGCCAAAGCGCGCGTAAGAGTGAGTTGGTCGCGAAGGAAAATCCCTTGCGGAGCAATCACGCTCCCAGTGACGTAGACAGGCTCAGCTTCTGTTACCAAAACATAATCGCCCGGCCGGATTACAGGATTCGCCTGCACTTTTCCCGCCCTCAATTCAGAGATCTTGATGAGTTCGAAAGGGACCTTCGTGCCATCGATCGGCGCCGCCAGCGCTTCTTCACCGGGCTGCGGGCACATGAGCGGCTCTGTGTGGAGAATTTGGATAGTGCCTGAGGCACGCTCCGTGAATCCGCCGGAAACCACCACCAGTTCGTTCAACCTGATCTTGCGCTGCATCTGTACGCGGGTTGGTTGTCTAACGGCGCCAAAGACGGTCGCAGGTTGGCGGCTCTTTCTTTCGGAGATGCGAACACTCACCTGGGGGTTCTTAAGATACTTTGCATAGGCCTTGGTAATGTCCTTTTGAACATCCTTTTCGGTTCGGCACTTTGCCGGAATCGGGGACTCCAGGAAAGGCAACGAACTGATGTTGCCGTCACTATCGACTTCGACAACCGCGTTGAGGTCTGGCTGAGCAAAAACTCTGACGTCCAACGCATCGCCGGGACCCAAAAGGTAATTTCGAATTCCCTGATTATCCACGCCAGGCTGTTCTGAGGTCGTGGCCCGTGAGGGTCCTTCCTGGCTGGGAGCACTTTGCGGCTCCTGCGTCCGGACCAAACCGGGAAACGTGAGGCTGAGTGCGATTGCGACTAATACAAAACTTCTTTTCATAAGACCCTCAAAATTGCTAACAGCTTACGAAGCACCTTATCAGGATGTTACTTAGGCGTTGAACGATGCCTCAAGAACTTCTGGGACCGCCGGGCCCGGAAACTGCTGGACCGGCTGTCTGTTCTTGTTCTACGCGCGCCTTTTTATGGCTTTTCTTACTTGAACGGTTAACCGTTCCGGGAACCGCGAAACCGGTGAAAAGCAAGTTGCAATGATTGCACAAAAGATAATGGATGCCAACCACGCGCAGGATCAAAGGAGTGGGCTTGTATCCCTTCCGAATCCGCGAACTGCGGCATTTTGGACACCTCTGAGAAATCATTCCAGCAGCTTTTCCTTAACAGATATTATTTCGTCGATCGTTCATTGCTTCCGTTTTTCCGAGCACTAAGTTGCGACTGCAACGACTCGATCTCGCGCGCGATTCGTTCGGCGCCTGGGATGCGAATTTCATCCTTGACGGTTTCCCGGTTCAGGTAAAAAAGGGCATCTTTGTATCGTTCAATAGCGCGGCGATAATGGCCCTTGAACGCTGAGCGCTCTGCTAGTTCCACCCAATGGGCAACCTTAACCGAAGCTATAAACTCGCGAATAGCGATACTTGATTCTTTAAGATCGGCTTCCTCCGGATAAAATTTCTGAGCCGATTTCAGACAATGAAGAGCGCGATTTGCCGCCTCAATTTTATCCGAAGTGCGCGAACGCTGTTGCGCCTCGTAAGTTAACGTTCGCGAAGAATTCCTGGCCCATGTCAGCAGGTGATGCCTTTGCAACACTCGCACCCGCTCCTGGCCGGCCTTAATCGCTATGCGTTTGTCGGCCGCCAGATTGTTTGACTTGAGCGCTTCATCAGTAGTCGCCAGGTATTCCTGGCAAATTTGAAACACCTCAAAGTGAGACTCGGCACTCGATCCTGCATCTGCCTCTTCAGATCGTTTTTGAATCACACGCGCCGAGGCGGATAATACCGACGAAGTGCGCGTCTTGCTTGACGAAGAACGGTTGTGTTCGCCGCTCGAACGCAGCGAAGGATCTCCGCCCTGTTCGAGCAGATACTTGGTCCAGGCGCGACGCATCACCACCTCGCGCGCAGACAAGGCAACCAACAGAACCACACTGGCAGCGAGCCCTGCGGGAATCCAGGGCGCTTCGTCACCACCGCTAATTAGCATCCACCAAAGTCCAAAAAACAGGGCGAGAGCGGCAACAAAGGCGCCCGCAAGATATCCCACACTCGACGGCATCCGCGTTCGTGACGGACGACGCCGGGAGTTTTCAGTCGCGCCGTGCGCATGAGTGCGCGGAGCTTTCGCAAAGAATTCGTCCGCTGAGTTGTTGCTCAAGTTCGTTACTCTTCAGGACATAAGACTAGAGTGCTCTCAAAATTAATGGCGTTCGCTGTCGGGAGGGGCGGTCTGGCACCAGCCCAGGATTGAATAAAGCATAATAGTCGGCTTTTTACTAACGAGCTGTCAATATATGATGACGGCCAAACGAAAGACACCCTCTTTAATTAAGAAAGCAGAGTGATGGAAAAACCTATGGAGCGAGAATTTGCGAAAAAGATTTTGTTTATTACCGGAGCTACATCCGGAATCGGTAAAGCGACTGCGTTGCGTTTTGCGCAGGCAGGCGCAAACATTGCCGCCGTTGGCCGCAATGAAACTGAGCTGAAACGTCTCGAGCAAGACTTGCTTGATTTGGATGTTCGCTGCTTGACCATCCCTGCGGACCTGGCTCGCGATGATTCCGCGGACATGGCGTTGGCCAAAGCCGTCGATGTCCTCGGCGGCATAGATATTTTGGTGAATGCTGCCGGACACATCTCGAACGGGACGATTGAAACAACCACCCTGGACCAGTGGGATGCGATGCTCAATATTAATTTGCGCTCCGTTTTTCTCCTGATGCAAAAAGCTCTGCCCAGTCTCATCGAGCGGCGCGGCAACATCGTGAATGTCTCAAGCGTGACCGGCTTGCGCGCATTTCCGGGCGTCCTTGCGTACTGTGTTTCCAAGGCGGGCCTGGATCAGTTAACGCGTTGCGCCGCGCTTGAGCTGGCCGCCAAAGGAGTTCGCGTAAACGCCGTAAATCCCGGCGTTGTGATTACTGAAATACATAAACGAGGCGGCATGAGCGACGAGCAATATGCGGCTTTCCTCGAACACTCAAAAAACACACACCCGTTGGGAAGAGTCGGCAAGCCGGAGGAAATTGCCGAGCTTATCGCGTTCCTGGCGTCCGACCGCGCGTCGTGGATCACCGGCGCAACCTACTCGATCGATGGCGGCCGAGCTCAAACTTGCGCCCGATAAATTAGCCAACGCGGCCAAAAAGCTCGCGCTAAAAACCCGGTCTGTATATACTCTGCCGAAACAAATTCGTCGTTAGGTCATCGCGCCTGGACTGATAAGAGTCTTTTTAGGAGTCGGCCATAACCACTTCACCAGCGGCAGTCTGAATCGAATCTCAGAAAGGACTATTCTAATGATGAATGATCCACGCGCCGTAGCTGCAGCAAATCCAGTTCCGCCGATGCGGTTAAAGCCGAACGCCAGCAAAAGCATCTTCAAGATAATTTTCGGGATCACGGCGGCCCTCGCCGCTCTACTGCTCGGACTTATCGTCCTGCTCTTAATCGGCGTGGAGACGGGTCCCATAGCTTTATTGATCGGACTGGTTTCGGCAACCTTGCCGGTGCCACTTTATTTAATGCTGGTTCTATGGATTGATCGTTACGAGGCCGAGCCGCTCTGGATGTTAGCTACCGCTTTCTTTTGGGGCGCGTTTGTCGCCGTGTTCTTTGCTTACCTAATTAACACCGCCAGCGGTCTGATCGTCACGGTTCTGACTAACGACGTGCGCGCCGGCGCAGCGTTTGGCGCGGTCATCTCCGCACCGATTGTCGAGGAAAGCTCCAAGGCCTTAATCCTTTTCATCTTTTTCTTTTTTAAGAAAGACGAATTCGATGGCGTGATCGATGGCATTGTTTATGCAGCCATGGTTGGTCTCGGGTTTGCGATGACTGAAAACATCCAATACTACGGCCGCGCGGTGATGCAAGCAGGTGGCGGCGGACTGACAATCATTTTTATCATTCGCGGCGCGCTGGCGCCTTTTTCCCATCCGATGTTCACCAGCCTGACTGGCATTGGCCTTGGGCTGGCGCGGCAATCGCGAAATACGATCGTCAAGATCATCACGCCCATCTTCGGATTGGCCGCGGCGATCTGTATGCATAGTATTTGGAATGGTTCTGCCGTCATCTTTGGCCCCGGCGGTTTCATACTGGCGTATATCCTGATCATGGTGCCGGCTTTCTTCATCATGTTTGTGGTGATTGCGCTCGCGCTGCGGCGCGAAGGTCAAATCGTGCGCGAGTTTCTTACTCCTGATTTTCAAAGCGGCTTGATGAACCCCCTGGAATTCAAACAACTCGGCTCAATTTGGGGACGCATGGGCGCCTCGTACGGCGCCTTTTCTCGCGGTGGGGTTCGCGGTTGGCAAACGTGCCGTCAATTGAACCAAACGGCGAGCGAGCTCGCGTTTCACCGTAGTCGCCTGGCGCGTGGCATTGCCGTAAGGGACGCAACCGAACGCGAAGCCGCTTATCGCACGGCTATGGAAGATTTGCTAAGACAATTGCGCGGCGGCAGCCATTGAACCTCCACCCCACGCAGGCTGCCCGCGCGGGGACCCGGGGCGCACACAAAGTACAACGTTTTTGCGGTCGTTGCCTTATACTAACTAGACTAGATACTAAATGGGCGGTTGCAGTTTCGCCGCGAACAGACCCCCGTGAAAATTCAACTCTTACCCAGCACCTTTGACGACCAGGGCCACGCAACCCTCGAACAGCGTCTCACTTGTTTTCTTATCGACGAGCGTGTGGCCGTAGACGCCGGCAGCATTGCACTGGCGCTGTCTGCGGAACAACGAGAGAACGTGCGCGACATCATCGTGACCCACCCGCACATGGATCACATTGCCAGTCTGCCAATTTTCATCGACGATCTTTTCCCGGCGCTTAAACAGCCGGTGCGGATTTACGCAACGCCGGAAGTCATCGAACTTCTGGAACGCGATATATTCAATTGGAATGTTTATCCGCGCTTTTCAGAATTGAAAAACGACTATGGTCCGGTTATGGAGTATGTTCCCATTCCCGCCGGCAAGGAATTCAAGGTGGCCCATCTGACGGTTACTGCTGTCGCGGTAAATCATATTGTGCCGACTGTCGGATTGCTGGTCTCCGATGGGAACAGCACCGTCGCTTTTAGTTCCGACACTGCGGAGACTGAAGAATTCTGGACTCTCATCAATCGTTCGCCTCGCATGAATGCAATCTTGATTGAAGCGTCTTTTCCCAACTCAATGGCAAAACTCGCCGACGTCACGCGCCACTTCACACCTGCTTCGTTGGGACGAGAGCTTGGCAAACTAACCCACAATGGTCTCGACATTCTGGCCGTACACATCAAGCCTTCATATCGTCAGACAGTAATCGACGAACTCAACGCTTTAGATATCAAGGGACTCGGAGTAATGGAGCCGGGCCGAAACTATCACTGGTAAGGTTTGTTAAAGATTCGCTGGCGGGTGTTGAGATTAGATTGCCTCAAATTCCTTGCGGGCATGTTCACCCTCGACTTCATGTAAAGTCACTCTGCCGCTGGGCAGCAGTTCTTTAACTCGCGCGGTCCTTGCCTCGCGTTCGCGGCCGGGCATCAATTCTGCTCTAAACGTAACCGTCATTCCCGGCCGCGCCCAAACGCTTGCTGCGTTTTCTGACGCGCGCTGTTGCTTTGGTTCCACTTTTTTCTTCCTGCCAATATACGCGCCGGCCGCGCCCACTGCTCCCGCAGCCAAGGCCAACCCGCCCAGCACGCGCTTGGTGCCTTTTCTCATTGATTAATGATTAATGCGACACCGACTCGCACAACGGATCCAGCCGCGCGGTGATCGTCGGCAAGCCACTGAGCGAGCGCTCGGCATTCATTTGCGTGAAGTGCGCCCATTCAGGCGGAACGTTGGCCTCAGCGAAGACCGCCTCGACCGGACACTCGGGAACACAGGCATCACAGTCGATGCAAGTTTCCGGATTAATGTGCAGCATGTCATCGTCGAGATGGAAAGCTTCCACCGGACAGACAAGCGCGCAATCCGTGTAGCGACAGTTCACGCAAGGTTCAGCAACCACATATGTCATTCAGTAATGACCTCCAGTAGGACAGGCATTTCGCCGGTCTCTTTAATTAACGAACAATATATTAAGCATGAAACGGAAACTTTTGAAAGATGAG
>JACCVY010000267.1 GCA_013697915.1 Blastocatellia bacterium
GTCAGCAAGGCGGTGGCGGTCAACAAGGCGGTGGCGGTCAACAAGGTGGTGGCGGCAAGCAGGGTGGCAGCGGCGGTCAGGGCGGCGCCTAAAGAATCGCCGATTCTTTCAGTTAATTGAGTAATGAGTACTTGTTCTTCACTGAATGGAGAACTTTTCCGGAGATGGGTTCCAGCGAACTCACCTCTGCTTATGCCGGACGAAGATTGATTCTCAGGGGGGGAAATTCATGGATGCTTTTGAACTCTTAAAGAAAGACCACAAGAAAGTTTCGCAACTGTTTAAGGAAATCGAAGCCGCGTCGGGCCAAACGAAGAAACAAATATTCTCGCGCCTGAAGAGCGAGCTCGACGTTCATGCCCAGGTTGAAGAGAGAATTTTCTATCCCGCGTTAGAGAACAAGGAAGAAGCGCGCGACATCACGCTTGAAGCTTACGAAGAGCATAAGGTAGTGAAAGACTTGCTGGGCGAACTCGCCAGCGGCAACGCGCCGGAAGACGAATGGGACGCGAAGCTGACTGTGCTCAAGGAAAATGTTGAGCACCACGTCGAAGAAGAAGAAGGCGAACTTTTCAGCAAGGCCCGTCAGGCATTAAGCCGGCAAGAGATTGAACAACTCGGCGTCGAAATGGAAGCGGAAAAGGCGAGTCAACCAGGCAACGCTGCTCCGGCGAAAAGCAGCACGCGTGCAGGCAGTGAAGCTGGTAGCAAAGCTCGTAATAAGGCTCGCAACAAAGTCGGTCGCACTGCTACCAAAGAATCGAACGGCAGCGAAAGTCCTGGCGTGCTGAAACGTCTCGCGAATCTCGTTGGTCTTGGCGGCGGCTCTAAGAGTAGGAAAAGCCCAGCGAAACGTCGCCGTCCGTCGACGCCTGCAAAAGCTGCGAAGTCCGCAGCCGGAAAGAAGGCCGCAAAGAAAACTAATGCCGCAAAGGGCGCTAGTCAGACCCAAAGCAGTAAGACCAGCAAAAAAGCGACAAAGAAAAGCGCCACAAAGTCGACTAAAGGATCGCGATCGCGTGGTGCGACCAAAAAGTCCGCGGCGCGCGGCGGCCCGAAAAAAGCACAGGGACGTACAGCGAAGAAGCGCAACCGATCCAGATAGTTTGCGAAGCCACCGGCCAAGTCTAACTCTGAATTTGGATGGCGGTTTCAATTGCCCTCAAGAACTTTTTCAAACCAGGAGGAGTATTTGTTATGAACGCCTTTACTTTATTGAAAGCTGATCACAAAAAGCTTGCCGGCATTCTGGAAAAGATCGATGCGACGACTGAACGCGGTGTTAAGACGCGCGAGGAACTATTCACGCAGCTCAAGACCGAGCTCGACATTCACACGCGCATCGAAGAAACCATCTTCTATCCCGCGTTGGAAGAAGCCGACGAAACCCGGGACATTACGCTTGAAGCTTTCGAAGAGCACAAAGTCGTAAAGACGCTGCTGGGTGAACTGGAATCGCTGGGCAAGGATAAGGAAGAATGGACCGCGAAGTTCACAGTGCTAAAGGAAAACATCGAGCATCACGTCGAGGAAGAAGAAGGCGAGATGTTCCCTAAAGCGCGAAAAGTTTTAGGCGAAGAAGGCGCCGAGACTTTGGGCACGCGTATGGAGCAGGCGAAAGGCGATCAGAAAGCGGCTGCCGCAAGCTGATCGAAAATTTGTCTATTGGCAAACGAAGGAACGAACAACTACCACGAAGGCGGTTAAAGTATGGAAGGACCATTACGGGGCTTACTGGCGGGTGCGGCCGCCTGGAAATTTGGCGGCGGCTGCATCTCGACTGTTCTGGTTTTTATCATTGTGTTCTGGCTGCTCGGTTACGTGCACTGCTAAAGTTCGGAAGCAGCGGACCGATCAACCAGCCATTCTAATATTGCCTGCTCCGGCTTGATTTTTCCTGCCGGTAATTCTTCATTCGCGGCGTCGCTGTGCAAGACGCGCGCGAGGGTCGCGGCTTTCTTTTTTCCCGTCACCAGAAACATCACGCGCGCTGCATGATTGATAACCGGCAGGCTCAAAGTTATCCGCGCCTGTCCGGAATGAGGGTGCCTGGTTGCGACTGCCCAGCTAGCCTCTTCTTTCAAAGCATCGCTGCCGGGAAAAAGCGACGCTGTATGGCCATCGTCGCCCATTCCCAGCAGGATCAAATCAAACCGCGGCCAATCGGTCGTTCCAAAAAAGCTTCTTAATTCAGCTTCGTATAATTCGGCGTTTTTCTCGGGCGCGGTCTCTCCCTTGATCCGGTGCACATTCTGCGGCGGAAGCGCAACGCGCGATATCAGCGCGTCATTTACCATGCCGTAATTGCTTTCGGGGGAATCCGGCGTGACCATGCGCTCATCCCCAAAGAAGAGATGGACCAGCGACCAGTCAACGCGACTCTTGAATTCGTCCGTGCCGAGCAGTTCGTATGCACGTCGTGGAGTCGAGCCACCGGCAAGAGCGACACTAAATAATCCGTGCTCGCGAATACTTACGCTCGAGTAGTCAACGAATCTTTCCGCGGCGGCTTGCGCAACTTGTTCGGACGTGTCGAAAACCAAAACGTTTGGATTTGGGTTCATGCGGTTTCGTAAAGCAAACTGTTAGTTTGCGTTGGTTCCCACCACTCAGTCGACTGGGAACGCAGCGGGCAGGAATTATTAGGTTGCGGCTTGCCGCCGCACAGTGCGGAATGCCTATGGCTTTCCGCTAAGTTCTTCTTATGACTTTTTCCTGAGGCTTAACCTCAGAACAATGGGTGAGAGATCGTTTCCGGAAAGCCCAGCCTTTCCGCACTGTGCTGCGGCAAGCCGGCAATAGGCGTCGCCCCGGTTCCGAACAATGAGTAATTTTTGAGCAACGCCACAACTCAATTCAGTGATAACGAAGGTCCGCAAACTAACAGTTTGCTTTACAAGGTTTATTTTCCTTTTTGCTTTTCCAGCAGCTCTTCCCACTCGGTATGAACAAAACCCTGCCCGGGCTTGTCAACACGTTCGTAAGTATGGGAGCCGAAAAAATCTCGCTGCGCTTGCGTCAGGTTAAGCGGCAGATTGGCCGAACGATAGAGATCGAAATAACTCAAGCTTGCCGCGAATGCCGGAATCGGTAACCCCATCTTGATTGCGTGTGCGGCGATCATGCGCCATGAAGCTTGCGAGCGATCGATTCGCGCTTTGAATTCGCCATCGAGCAACAGATTCACCAGGTCGGGCTGTCGCAGATATGCTTCCTTTATCAGTCCCAGAAACTTCGCGCGGATGATGCAGCCGCCCTGCCAGATGCGCGCCGTCTCGCTGAGATTGATGTTCCAGCCAAACTGTTCGGAAGCAGCTTTAATAACGTTCATGCCCTGTGCATACGAACAAATCTTGGACGCATAAAGAGCGTCGCGCACCGCTTCAATCATCTCCTGCTTGTTTGCCGTCAGCTCTGCCGGCGGCGGCGCACTAAATTGCCTGGCAGCCGCAACGCGTTCGCTTTTTTGCGCAGAAATGTTTCGCGCAACAATCGCCGCGTCGATGGTGGGAATTGCGACGCCCAGATCAAGCGCGATTTGGCTGGCCCACTTTCCGGTCCCCTTCTGCCCGGCTTTATCGAGCACAAGATCGATTAGTGGCTTCCCGGTTTGCGGATCCTTTACGCGCAAAATCTGGGCGGTGATCTCAATGAGATAAGATTCCAGATCGCCGCGGTTCCATTTATCAAAAATGTCAGCCAGCTCACTGATCTCGAGGCCGAGACCTCGATGCAGGATCCAGTACGCCTCGGCGATGAGTTGCATGTCGCCATACTCAATGCCGTTGTGAATCATCTTCACGAAATGGCCAGAACCACCCGGTCCGATGTAGGTAACGCATGGACCATCGGGAACTTTTGCCGCGATCGCTTCCCAGATCGGACGAATCTGTTCGTAAGCATTGCGGTCGCCGCCAGGCATCAGACTTGGACCAAGCAGCGCGCCCTTTTCACCACCCGATGTGCCCGACCCAATCATGAACATTCCCGTCGCCTGGAGTTCTTTTTCGCGCCGCTCAGTGTCCTTGAAAAATGAATTGCCGCCATCGATGATGATGTCGCCTCGTTCCAGCGCGGTTTTGATCAAATCAATAGTCCAGTCGACGGGATCGCCTGCTTTGACCAAAAGAATTATTTTGCGCGGACGTTCCAGCGATGCGACAAACTCTTGCGGCGAATGAAACCCAAATATTTGCTTGCCGGGCTGACGTGTAATAAACGCGTCGAGGACCGGCGGCTCGCGATCGTAAACTGCGACTGAATAACCATTGCGCTCGATATTGAGCGCCAGATTTTGGCCCATCACGCCGAGACCAATCATTCCGATGTTTGCTGTGTTTGTCATTGCAATCCATTAAGAGAAAGAGCGGGGGCAAGCCCACCTCCCGACCTTCGAGACATTCCAGGTTGATCAATACTTACATCGCTTGAGAAACTCTCCAGGCCGATCAAGTTTTCATGGAGGTTGAAAATCTTTCAAGCTTGATAAGACCCGCCAAGTTTTGATTAGCTCAAGGTCGGGAAGGGCGGCTTGCCCCCGCTTCTTCGTTACCGAGCACCTGCGTGATCACCTCACTGAGCTTCTGCAATCCCGCAACTACATCTTTGCCCAGGTCAACACGAATCGCGCGCCGGCCATGCGCCAGCAGCGATTGAAAATCACCAAGCGCCTGCGCATCCTTAAGAATGCTGAACGTGTAAGGCTCTCCCGGAATTGGGAAATCAACTTTGTCCGGCGCGGTTATTTGAATGAAGACTCCCGAATCCGGCCCACCTTTGTGTAACTGCCCCGTCGAATGCAGAAAGCGTGGTCCATAGCCCATGGTTGTGGCAACCTGAGTTGCCTCGCGAACACTCGCGCGAATTCCCTGTAATGCCGCCGTATGTTCCGGCGTCGCTTCAAGGTATGCCAACAGCGCCACGTAATCGCCCGGCTTAATCGTCGCGCAGTGTGCTCGCAAAACTTCTTCAACTAACCCGGCGGAAGACGCGGCAACCTCGCCGCCCGCATAGACAGTAAATTGGCCATCGCTTGCTGACGCTGCCTGCTCGGGAAGTTTTCCTTCGCTCTTAAATTTTTCCAGCAAAGCTTTCGTGGCGTCTTTCGACTCCTGCACGTTCGGTTGGTCAAACGGATTAATGCCCAGACGCCAGCCGGCAAACGCAGTCGCCATTTCCCAAATGAAAAATTCTGAGCCCAAATCGTAAACGTCGTTGAGTTGACGATGGACCACCGGATGACCCTCTGCTTCCAGAGCTTTCAATTGCGGATTTTCATTCGCACCCTGCACGCTTATGGAAACGAAGAGGCGATCGTCGCCATAACTTGCAGGCGCAGCGAGCGGCTCGCCGGCGATCGGAATTATTCCTTTCCCTTCCTTGCCAGTGCTTTCAGCGATCAATTGTTCAATCCATAAACCCACGCTCGCGAGTTTTTCGTCAGTTACGATCGTCAACTTATCGCGACCCGCAAGCGCGCATTCGGCCATCGTCGCCCCTAACAGCGCCGCCGGATTTTCATCGATGGGCGCCTCCGCGCCGCACGACTCGGAAGCGGCGACCGCCCGTTTCAACAATTCAGCCACATCCAGTCCCATTATTGCCGCGGGCGCCATTCCAAAATAGGAGAGCGCCGAGTAGCGTCCGCCAATGTCCGGCTGATTGAGAAAGATTTTCCGGAAGTGATCAGCTTGAGCGGCCTTGACCATCTGTGTGCCGGGATCGGTAACGGCAACGAATGAGTCGCCGGCGTTGGCGCCGGTCTGGGCCAGGCGGTCGTACCAGAATTTGTGAAAGACGATTGGCTCGGTTGTTGTCCCCGACTTTGACGCAACGATAAACAGGCAATGCTGCACATCGATCTGCTTCGCAAAGATATTGATCGTGTCCGGGTCCGTCGAATCCAGCACCAGCAATTCGGGGAAATCTGGCTGACGCCCAAAAGTTTGTCGCAGCACTTCGGGACACAGAGAAGATCCGCCCATGCCGCAGACCATGACATGCCGAAATTGCTGCGAGAGGCGCACAGTGTCCGCAAACGTCTTGAGCTCTTCCGCACCCGCGAGCATTTGGCGCGGCACAGTCAGCCAGCCCAGCGCGTTGTTGATGATCTTCTGTTGCGCCGGCTCGCTTTTCCAAAGCGACGCGTCTTTGTTCCACAGGCGGTCGATTAGATCTACTTCTTCTGCGTCTGCAAGCGCATCACGCACTGCATCGCGCAACTCAAGCGGCAGCGCCAAAGTTTGTTGCTGCACTCCATCGCCGCCAAGTTCCTTTCCGGTTTCATTTCCGGCATCGTTCATAATTAGTCCTCTGGAAACAATTGCGAAGAGGGTAGTAAGTGAATCGGGCTTCGGTTAAAAACGTCATGCTAATCGCAATGTATTTGGCTTACCGTTTTTCTCCCCTTCCCTTTGGGGAGGAGAAAGAGTTTAAGGCTTGAACTGCACCAGGCCCTCTCCCTTCCGCTCTCCCAATGAGAGAGAGGTCGATCAAAAGATGTAAGAACTAGGAAATTTGGTTGAACCTAAATAGTCTAACACGCTTCTGCGGGACATCTCACCGCTCGCCTGCTCGCAGACAATTCCGGCTGGCAGGAAGTCAAATGCCGGAAGAAGTCGTTGATAAAGTTCCGCAACCGAAGTAATGAGCACTTACACTCAGTACTCACCACTCAGCACTCGGTACTCACTTCTCTCACTCATCACTTATCTCTATGCAACGGGCTTGTAACCCCGCGGCCACCTTTATTCAGAACATGCGTGTAGATCATTGTCGTTCGCACGTCCTTGTGCCCGAGCAACTCCTGAACAGTCCTAATGTCATAGCCGTCCTCGAGCAGATGCGTCGCAAAGCTATGGCGCAACGAATGACAACTCCCGTTTCGATTGAGTTGCGCTGAGACAATCGCTGACTTCACGGCGCGCTGCACCTGGTCCGGAAGGATATGATGCCTTCGTTCGCTGCCTGAGCGTGGATCACGCGAACGCTTCATTGCGGGGAAGACATACTGCCAGCCCCATAATTTTGCGGCTGCCGGATATTTCCGGGCGAGCGCGAAGGGAAGAGCCACTGCGCCCAACCCAAGCGTCAGATCAGCCTGATGCAGCAGACGCACTTTTTGCAGTTGCTCTTGTAGCGGCATCAGACTGGCGGCCGGCAACATGGTTACGCGATCCTGATCCCCCTTCGCTTGTCTAATTACTAGCTCACGCCGTTCAAAGTCGATGTCTTTGACACGCAACCTAACTGCCTCCATGAGCCGAAGTCCGGAGCCGTAAAGCAGGGACGCGACCAGATGAGAAGTGCCGTTCAAGTGAGCCAGCACCGCCTGCACCTCGCTACGGGTAAAAACCACCGGCAGCCGCTTGCCGCGCTTCGCCCGTTCGATGTTTTTCACATACGGCAGGTCTTTCTTAAGCACTTCGCGGTAGAGAAAGAGTAACGCGCTTAGCGCAACTGTTTGCGTCGATGCCGAAATTCTTGCATCGACTGCGAGGTGGGAAATGTATTGGCGGATTTCGGTCTCACCCATATACTTTGGGTGTCGTTTACCGTGAAAGAGAATGAATCTGCGGATCCAGGCGACATACGACTGCTCAGTGCTCAAGCTGAAATGCTTGACCCGCAAAACAGTCCTCACCTGATCCAGCAATTTGGTTGGTGGCATATAACGGAAGGGTGATAGGGCGAGGTAAGCGGCATCCGTATAATACCACCAAATCCGTGGTTGCGCCGCAGATCCGCGGTATAATACGTAGTTAGATGGCTTGCTCAAGTCAGCAACAAGTATCGAAAGGAGATCAGCTTATGCCGACAACCTTGAATCAGGATCAGATAGATGCCCGCCTCCGAATTGTCGAGGAGCACATGCGCGCCGAAAACGCTCACGACGTGGACGGCATCATGCGGACATTCGTGGAGAATCCTACCTTTGTCCTCAATGGTGATACTTTCACTGGGCAGGAAGATATTCGCGCATTCTATGAGGGTTTCGGATTCGGGGCGGGGGGCGGCTTCGCCAACATTCACGTCGAGGTAAGGCAACGCCACATCAGCGATGAATCCATCATCCTCGAAGCTACGGTAACGGGGGAACATATCAACACTTGGCAAGGCATTCCCGCGACGGGGCGAAGGATTGAAGTCCCGCTTTGCGCCGTCTTTCCGTTTGACGGCGAGGGGAGGCTCACGGGTGAAAGGGTGTATCTCGACGGCGCGCTGTTGTTAAAGCAGCTGGGAGTTCTTTCCTGATGTGCAATGGTATGCGGAGCATTTATAAGGATAAGGAGCCGCTTTCAATGGACGCCGCGATCTAACAACTCATTCAACCGGAGCGCGAATGGCGGGGCTTTTATGCGCAAGACTTGGATGGTTTCGATGTTGTGTGCGCGCCCGGTTAATTCGAGCGTTATGCGTCAGGTAATTTGGAGGTATAGGTGATGGATGCAGAACAAGAAAAGATTGCTTTCGATAAAGTAGTTCGCCATCACGTTTATGATTATGTGATGCAAGAGGGGCTACTACCGACCATAGCAGAAACATCGTCGGCTCTTGCACGCTCGCCCGGTGATGTCAGAGATTCCTTCCAGCGTCTCGCCGATGGACACATCCTCGTCTTGCAGAAGGGCAGTGGTGAGATTCTGATGGCTAATCCCTTCTCAGCCGTACCGACGCCTTTCCTCGTCAAAGCTGGGGGTCGCTCCTATTACGGTAATTGCATCTGGGATGCGATGGGCATACCAGCAATGCTAAAGCAGGATGCTGTCATCGAGGCATCGTGTGGGTGTTGTAGCACGGCGATGAATTTGAAGGTCACTAATGGCTCGCTCGGGGAAGCGCACGGTATCGTACATTTCGCCATTCCTGCGGCGCATTGGTGGGACGACATAGTCTTTAATTGAAAGACGATGCTGCTCTTCTGGTCAGAGGAGCATATTGAGAAGTGGTGTAAGGACTGGAATATGCCGCGCGGTGAAGTTATCCCTCTCGATAAGTGCTGTCGTTTAGCGCAGGCTTGGTACAGCCCCGACCGCCGCGCGCCTGAATGGAGGAGGCGAACGATTGATGAAGCGGAAGTGTTGTTTGCGGAGCTTGGCTTTACATCAGAGTTCTGGCGCTTGTCGCGTTGATGACGCATAACAAATCGTTGCAGGTGAGCCGCGGTAGCGCGTCTCGCAACTTGAAAAATAGAATCCAGGTTGTCTGCCACCGCGCGGCCACCTGAACTCATCCGTTATGCTTCTATGAGGCCATGAAAATACGAAGAATAGTCTTGGCGTTTCTGGTTTCTCCTTTGGTGACGCCTGTAGTGTTCATCGCAGAAGCTGCTTTAGCCAGAGGCGTCCCGCTATCGGAGCAAGTCCCTGGCTATTTTCTTCTCTATGGATCGTTCGCCTATCTAGCAACAGCGGCGCTTGGGATTCCAGCTTATTTTCTCTTTCGCGCTTTGAAGTGGTCGAATATTCTCCTCTTTGTGTTGGGCGGCGCCGCGATCGGATTCATCTTTTCTTTCTTCATCTTTGAGGGCTATCCAGCCAACATCTTTTGGATCAGGTTAGGAGACCGGCTTTGGTGTGTACTAGCAGGCGCCTTATCTGCTTTGGCATTCCGAATGTTCCTGTTCGGCTTGAACTTCAATCATGAGCAGCGCGTTCCAATGGAGAACGAAACATAACAAGCCATCTGAGGGCGACGAGTCAAGAAGTTTTTAGAGACTAAGAAGGGTTGGTCACTGCGAAAGCCAGCAGCGGCGAGCCCTTTTTGCGCAAGCTCTCCAGATACTTCACCTCATTGTAGGG
>JACCVY010000013.1 GCA_013697915.1 Blastocatellia bacterium
CGAAGTTGTCTATAACCAGAAGCGACTTCACTCAGCCATTGGCTACCTGCCACCAGCCGAGTTTGAAGCCTCGCTTTCAACACCTTTATGGTCTTAACTGTTTGTGTCATTTCAGGGGTGCACTACACGCATTCAACGCGCGGGAGTAAACCACCCTTCTCAACCATGAGCTTTTCATTCTTGACCCTTCGAATAAATGCCTCGGATTCTCGATTTAAAACTCACCCTGTCCAATGTGTTACGCATAAAACTCAATGATTGTTCTACTAATGTTCGCCCAGCCGGGCACTCGCATCCGGGCATGTTAGTCCATCACGGTCACGCCCCGTGTTCGAAAAAGTTGCACAAATCCCACACTTCCCCGCCGGGAAAGTTTTTGATGCGCCAAGCCTCGGATTCGTTGATATTTTTTTCGCTCTGTTTGGGGAAGTAAGCGTTCAGTTTCCTGCGCCTGACGCCCGGAACGGAAAAGCAAACTGTTAGTTTGCGCCGGTTGTTGAGCCTTCAAGTTGAGTGAGAACCAGCCATCGCAAACTAACCGTTTGCTTTACGACTAAAGCCAACCTTGTATCGTGCGGTAAGAGCCAGACCGAGGCTGGTCACCAAAATCAGGGTAACTACGAAGGGCCAAATGTAAGGTAGTGAAGAGAGAGCGGTCCAAAAGACAGTACCAGCCAACAGCGCGACTGCCTCGGAATTCCTGCCAAGTTTGAGAAACTTTCGTTGCAGCCAGCGGCCGGTGGCAGCATAGATCATGACGCGTCCGAAAAGAGCCGCAACCAGTATCAACAACAGCGCCATCAGTCCAACCAAGGCACTAACCGGCGGCGGCAGGTAACGCAGTGCCGATGGCACGCCGACGCCGATTACGACAGCGCCAATGAACCCTATTAGCGCTACTCGCAGACTGGTAAGTTGTAGTCGCGCGATTCCGCGACTGATTGTTCCCGGCATGGCGGCCGTCAAGGCCAGCGACACGATGAACCAGAAGAGCACTGCCAGCAGACGAAAACCGATATATGCGGCTGACCACTTGGGCGCCAGCAAGTCTTTGGGATTGCGCATCATGTTCCGCAGTTCCTGTTCGTAGCCGGCGTACATTATTGTCATAGCCTGGGGATCACGATTCGGGATCTGATCGACATGGTGATAAGCACCTCCGACCACCATCACGTCACCGCCGATGCGCGCACCTTCAAGTTGGATCACGGACCCGCCGATAGCCGCTACGTCTTCTTCCACCACGCCGCGAACAATCACATCGCCGCCCAAAGCGATCGCTCCTTTTTTTACGGTGCCGTTTATTTGCAATGAATGTCCGACTGCATAAACGTCCGTGTCCGATACGCCCTCGACGATGTAGGGAGTATCCGTAGGCTGGGGCAGGGGGGGACTTTGCGCCCGCGCGGCGTATTGCATGCACCCAACGGCAACCAGCAATAAACAGAAATGCAAAAACATTCTGAACATAGACAGATCAAAGCCGCGCCAAACAAACGAGGCATTACCGATTGATGACTTGGATAGGTGCATGCGAACTGCGCTTAGTCGAGCACGCGAGTTCGGTGGTAGCGTGATATCAAAAGCGTGAGGAGGCCAATAGCAAAAGCAAACAGCAGTAGAGCAGCTAAATCTACCAGGCCGGCGTCACCAATAAGGCCGCGCCGGAACATCCGCGCGAGCACTGAAAAACCGGCCAGGGCACCGTAAACAGTTTTTCCCAACAGACTTATTATTTCAAACGCCGCCCTAAAAAATAATTGGACCGTGGCAATGACGGCGCGGCTCGTCGCGACTCCCAACAAAGCAAACGCAACCAACCCAAGAACGATGCAGTAGCGCAATGCTTTGCGGTGCTCCGCGCGATCGCGCACCCCGCGCATATCATTTTCAGCGTGCACGGCGACTACTTTTGCAAAATCCGGCGGCACTTCCAGATCGAAACGGCCGGCAAGTGCGGTATCGAGTTCACACATAAACGTTCGCTGGGCGCGCAGTTCCGCGGCACACGAATCACAGCCGCCTACATGCTGTTCAAACGCTAATCGCTGCGCCGGTTCTAGTTCGTCGTCAACGAACGCGGCGATCTGGTCGCTCTGACAAATGTTATTTTCGGTAGTCATCGAGGGAAAACTAAACTCCGCTAATGCCGCGTAGTAAAAACTGCTGACGCATCATCTCGCGCGCGCGAAAGAGCCGGTTTTTGACGGTGCCCAGCGGCAAACCAGTCACTTCGACTATCTCCTCGTAAGTAAGATCCTGCGAATGGCGCAGGACGATAAGCTCGCGATAGGCCGTCGGCAACAAACGAACGACCGACTCAATCTCGATGCGGCGCTCTTCACGTTCACTTTGTTGCTCCGGACTGAGCCCCTTACTTTCTATTGCCAGTTGGGTCGGTTCGCTTTCCGTGCCGCCGTTGATCGAGCGTTCGCGGCCGGCATTGCGGCGCAGATGATCGATAGCGGCGTTGTGCGCGATCTTGTAGATCCAGGTGGAAAACTTGAACTCTGGCCGGTAACGCGAAAGCGATGCGTAAATCTTGATAAAGATTTCCTGAGTCAAATCAAGCGCGCAATCATAGTCTCCGACCATGCGGTAAACGTAAGCCGAGATGGGTCGTTGATAACGCCTGACCAATTCTTCGAAACCGCCTTCGAGACCTTGCGCGGCGGTTGCGACCAGGTCCCGGTCAGCGGCACTGCTCAAACTAAACATATTGGGTGATGCTGACATACTCTTATGCGACGGTATTACGTCTGGGAAATAACAGATGTTTCAAGCCAGTCGGCTGGATCTTTAACGCTCTATTGCCACGACAACGTCGCAAGCCCGGCCGGTGCAGCTATAGCGTCAAAACTTAGCTGGCGAGTCGAAAGTTCTAAACCAAGATCCTCGGCTTCCAGCGGTCGCAGATCGACGCCGAGCGTGTCGCGAACGATACTGGTAATCCGTTCCTTACTGATTGCATCGCCAACAACCAAAAGCCTGCCCAGCAGACTCGCGCCTTGTTCGCCCTCGCCAGCTCGCTTATCGCGATAAAAGAGAAGCAAGCGATAAAGCTCGTCTTCACATTCATCGGGCTCGCAGATCACGTTGCGGATTATCAAAGGTTGCTTGCCGCGAAACACTACCACGGTAAAACCCGTGGCTGAAGAGCTAAGCAATAGCGCGTCGTCTCTCGAGCCATTCAGAGTAAGCCATTGACCTTCGGCCACGTGCCGCGGCAGAACCAAACCAGCGCGCCAGCCAAGCAAATGCAAAACGCTTTCATACTCAGCAAGCACTGTCGCGCGCGTGCCCACCAGCAAATACCGATCACGCCCCTGCGCGTCCGGGGGCAGGCGCTCGCGAGACAGCGATAGTTCTTCAAGCGGTACGCCAAAGCCGCGTTCAACTTTCCAGTTGAGCACTTCCTCGAGCTCTGCATGTGAACCGGGATTCGACTCCAACGTCATGATCAGGCTGCGACTGGAGGCGTCGGGCAAACTCGCCGACCAACGCTTGCGTTGCAATAGACCGGCGCTGGCGGCGAGGTCCTTGAGCGCTGCGGCCAGTTCGGAGGGATCGGAAATGTTTATTTCATCAAAGCTGGGACGAATCAGGGATTCGGGCAGCGAGACGGTGGCGGCGCGTTTAAGAGTGCTCGCGCTCTTGCCGCGCTCGAGTTGGACCATGGTAAGCAGGCCCTTTTCAAACCCGATCGCGTTTGCGGGGTACCAGGGATGAATCAGTTTTGAAAGAGGATTGGCCATGGATCATTTACGATTGCCGATTGCCGATTGCTGCTATCGTCTCAGGTTACCTAATGCGCCAATCGGAAATCGGCAATTGGAAATCGGCAATCGTCTACCATTCACTGTAGGGCGTGCCTTCCGACGAAACATCGCTGGATGCGCTGTGCACGTCGGTTACGCCTTGCTCACCACCGCCGGAGTTAGGATCGTCGCCAGACGTCACTGTCCAATCTGTTTGTCCCGTAATTGGATCTTTGGGCAACTGGCGCATGTAACCGGCGCTAACCAACTCGTCCAGCGATTGCGGCAGCTTCTGCTTGTCGGCCGCGTATTGATCGATCAGGCTGCGCAACTTGGAGAGGTCGTCCCGCAGTACAGCTTCGCGCGTAGCCAGTATCGTCTTTTGATATTGCGGCAAAGCGATGGCCGCCAGGATGATGATAACCGTAATCACAATCATCAACTCGAGCAGCGTAAAACCAGACGGCAGACGGCAGACGGCACACGGCAGAATAACGGAACCGCGATCCTGCCTACTGCCTACTGCTCCTGCCGACTGTCTTTTACCACTCACTATACTTCTCTCCATTCAGCGCCGTGTCTTTCGACTTTGAGCGCACATCGAAAACATTTTCGCCACCCCACGAACCTGAATCGGGGCTGTCATAGCATGAGTGCAATTCCCATTCAGCCTTGCCTGTAATCGGATCGACAGGAAGGCTGCGCAGGTAAACCTTTTTCTTCGTTGACGTCTGTGGCACTCCGCCAACAATCGGCCGGGGCACAACGTTCACCCCACTCACCAGGATGTCCAAATCCGGGGGGTAACGGTCCGGATTGTCTACACCAAAAATAGTGCAATCTGAAATTATTACCTTGCTGCGAGGATCAACCAAACCAGCAGTCGGTGCCGGGCAGGTCGAGCCAACGGTATCGCGATGAAACTCATCAATGGCCGTGCGCATCTCGCGTAACGCATCCCTTAACTGCTGTTCCTTTTGACGTTTGACGGAAAGTTTGAGCAGCGGAATGACGCCCATGGTCATTATCGTCAACACTGTAATAGTGATGACAAGCTCAATTAAGGTGAACCCGCCCTGTCGCTTTTTGCGCATTACGTTTGAAACCGACATGACTACGCGGCGACCGGAAAGCGGTACTGCCTTCGTCTCGTCGCCGCGTATTGAATTGCTCAGATCTTGCACTGCGTGCGTCAACTCACGTTTCTGACTATTTAACTATTGCGTGAATCGGTGACAAATCAAGCGCCACGTTGCCCGCATCCGTAGCCATTAAGTGGGTCGCATTCGCGTCGAAAACCAGGCCGGCATCTCCGGCGGATAAGGCTTCGACATCGATGAACAACCACAGTCCCGAGTCTTTCAACGATGCGGCGGTGCGAAGATTTGAAAGCGAGATCAGGCACATGCCGGTAGCGTCGATTGACTGAGTCATGCCCGGCGCGCCTTCCTTGTTGCCGTTATCGGCAGTCAACGCGGTGCCCGCCGAGAGACCTTTTACCCTTATAACTTTCGGATTGAAACGCAAAGCCAGAATCGCCATCGCCAGAGAGGCATTAGAGGTGAGCTCGATGGCAAAGCGCCGCGTCTCTCCCACCTTCATCACCGCGTCGGACGGCGCCAATATCAGCTGTGCTGATTTGGAGCTGGCGCTGACAGAAGTCAATGCCGTCTCAATCGGTTTAGGCATACTGGTCAATACTGCGCCGGCATTCGTATTCAAATTCGTATTCACTGCCGCAACTTGCGACGCTTCCGAATTGCTCACGAGTGATTTGGGCGCAGGCACAAAGGCTGGCAGTTCTTCCTGTACAGCTTGAGTTTTTGCTACTTGAGAATTATTAGCAGGCGCCGGTTGTGCCGTGCTAGCGCCCTGCGTCGCGCCATTTGTTGCTAGCGTATTTGTGGCGTCGTTCGCAGGCGGTGTCGTATTAGCGGTCGTGTTCGGAACTTGCGCTATGCCGCCATTATTCGTAACCAGCGTGATCGTTGCGGGCTCGAATGAGTTATTCGGCCGAACTGCTGCGTTGCGTTGTTGTTGGCGCGCGGCTGCAATTTGTTCTTCGTGATCGGCTTCGCGCAACATGGCTTCGAGCGAGCCGGTTGTGGGTGACTGAAGTGTGCCGCTGGGACGCATCTCTTCATCACGCGGCGTCACTGCGGGCGCGCGCAACACACGCGGCGTGACCGCAATCACGATGTCTATGCGACGGTTTTCACGAGTTGGCGAAGAAAATAGACGGCCCAGTACCGGAATTAATCCTAACAGCGGCAGTCCGGCGCGCCCATTGCTCTGCACATCCTGGGCGACGCTTGCCAGCATCATGGTGCGATTATTTTGCACGCGCGCGGTTCCGGTAATGGTGCGTTCAGTGAAGGTCGGCGTTAACGTGCGGGCGCCGAGGACGTCCTTGGATTCAATCGACATCTTGACCTGAACGTCCTGGTTAGGAAAAACCTGCGGCGTAAACTTAAGTGTCAAACCAGTAGGCTCATAAATGATTACCGGGAAACCGCCAGTCGGAAACCCGTTGTTTGAATTTGAAGTTCCAGTTTGGATTCCAAAGGGATAGGCCTGCGCCGTTTGCACTGGAACGCGTTGGCCGATGCGGGCGGTCGACTCTTCGCCATTGAAGGCGTGAACCTGAGTCGAAGCGATCAGCTTGGTGTTGTCTTTAGCCTGGAATGCGGTAAACACTGAGGGCGGAATCAGCAAGGCCGCCGCGGCAGCAGTAGGTGCACCCCCGATAATACCGGCCAGATTCACGCCGGTACTTGAAGCGTTACGCGCGCCGTTGGCGGTCAGCAGAGCCAAGCCCGGCGAACCTCCAAGAGTAGTCCGGTTGTCTGACGACGCCGATCCCAGTTGATTGCCCAATTGCAGCAGATCGTTGTTAGAGACCTCATAGATGTTCACATCCATCACAACTTCAGCGCGATCTTTGTCGATGCTCGTTATAAGCTCACCGATCAGGCGGACGTTTTCAGCCGTATCGCGGACAGTCAAGCTGTTGGTGGCCGGATCGGAAACAACGATCGTCTGGGGACGGCCGACAGATGGCGGGATTGCCTGTTGGACCAATCCTTTTACTTTTTCCGGATCGCTGTTGGCCAGATAAAAGGTGCGCAACACGAGTTGTTGATATTGAGGCCGCCGCGTTTGGTCGGCGACGACGATGGTCCTGCGACTCAGCTTTTGAAAAAACAATCCTTCCTGCAAAAAGACATAGTCCAGCGCTTGCGAAGTGCTGACGTCGCGCAGATTAATATCGATCTGCCGTGGTTGCACAAACGACTGCCGGTCGAAAATGACGTTGAGGTTAAGCTGCTCTGCGAGGCTGCGAATGAAAGCTTTCAAATCGCCGCTATAACTGATGACGCGCAACTGCTCGGTGCGGGCGGAAGGCAGCGGCGCGTCCGTAGCCGTAACGACCTGGGATGCGTCCGCTGGTTCTCCGGGGCGCGATCCGATGCCGTTGCTGGTGCCTTCTTTCACCCCCTGGAGCTGTAGCATCCGATCCATCTCAGAGACAGCCAGTTGATTTACCGGATCGTAGCCGTAAGCTTGCCGGAACGCGTTATACGCCCCGACGAAATCACGCTGTTCCGCAAGCGCGCGCCCCTGCTGCATGTACGATTGGGAAGCATTAAAACTCGAGCGCCGGAAATGAAGTTGGTACTCCAGATTCGAAGGGTCGGCAGCGACAGCCAGCGTAAATTCCTGGGCGGCCTTTTCCCACTGCTGAGCTTTTTCAAATTCCATGCCCTGTTTGAAGTTTCGATCGCCCTTCTTGGCTAACGCCGTTACAGGCAAGAGCAACAAACAAACGGTAACCAGAAGTGAAACCAGGACGCGGGCTTCGGTATTTTTTCTCATTTTTAGTCTCTCTTCAGGGGAGGTGGCGGTCCGAACGTGGGCTAATAATGCCGTTCAAAAAGCCAGGATGCAACTGTTCCGGGCCTGTTTTCTTACACGCCGGCCAAAAAGTTCAGTTCCTTAAAGCGGTCTTTATCTTAGTTCAAGTGTATGAAGGTACGCAGCCCCCGATTAGTGATTGGCGCTGTATTCCTCAACGAACGTGACGCGATTTATCTCGTGCAGCGTGGAAACGCCGGCGAACACCTTTTTCAGCGCCGATTCGCGCAGGCTGGTCAAACCCTCAGCCTCGGCGGCGCGGCGCACTTCAGAACCGGGGCGGCGCTCAACGATCATTTCGCGGATGTTGTCAGAAAGATCCAGCAGTTCGTGAATTGCGGTGCGGCCACGATAGCCGGTGTGATTGCAGGCATCGCAACCGACATTCATGAAAAACACGGTGTCGCGATGATCCTCGGGTCTAAGTCCCGACTCAAGCAGCGAGTCGTCCTTGGCCTTATACTGGCGTTTGCAATATGGGCACAGCATGCGAATCAAACGCTGGGCGAGCACGCAGTTCAAACAAGATACAAAGTTGTAAGGTTCGACACCCATGTTAAGGAAGCGTCCGATCACATCGATAACGTTGTTGGCGTGCACCGTTGTGAAAACCAGGTGACCCGTCAACGCCGACTGAATAGCGATCTGCGCCGTCTCAGTATCGCGAATCTCTCCAACCATTATCTTGTCAGGATCGTGACGCAGGATGGAACGCAAACCGCGATCAAAAGTGAGTCCCTTTTTCTCGTTCACCGGAATCTGCGTGATCCCATGCAACTGGTACTCGACCGGATCCTCGATGGTAACGATCTTGTCTTCTTCGTTTCTGATCTCATTAAGTGCCGCGTAGAGAGTTGTGGTTTTGCCGGAACCGGTTGGACCGGTAACCAGCACCATGCCGTACGGCTCGGCAATGTAATGGCGAAACTTTCTTAGGTCCTCTTCCGCAAAACCAACCACATCGAGGTTGAGGTTCTTAAACTCTTCGTTGATCTGTTCCTTATCGAGAATACGAATAACCGCGTCTTCGCCATGAATGGTTGGCATGATCGAGACGCGAAAGTCGACGTTGCGGCCTTTGTAACGCACCCGGAAGCGTCCGTCCTGCGGCACGCGACGCTCGGCAATGTCCAGTTCCGACATGACCTTGATGCGCGAGATCAACGTCTGATGATAAGCAAGGTCGATCGGATCGACTTTGGCATAAAGCGCGCCGTCAATGCGGTACTTGACCTGCACTTCCGTGTCGCGTGTTTCGATGTGAATGTCGGACGCACGCGATTCCATGGCGTTGTAAATTATTGTGTCGACCAGTTTGATAATCGGCGACATCTCGGAATCCGTCGCCAGCCGATCCAGATCCAGCACTTCTTCGCCGTGCTCTGTTTCTCGGACCAGGGAAATGCGAAAGCCCGAGGCTGCTTCCTGCAACACGCGCTGCGTGGCGTCGCCACGGCGCAGAATCAGTTCAATGCTGCCCGCGGTGGCGACGTACGGAACTATGCGCGCGCGCAAGGCGCCGGCGATTTCGTCAATGCGTTCGAGATCGGTCGGGTCAGCCAGCGCCACGTGCAGACCTTTTTCGTCGCGTCGCAGCGGCAGAAACTGATATCGCACCATCAAGTCAACCGGAATCTCATTGAAGATCGTATAGTCAATCGGTGAATCTTCCTCAGCCGGCAGCAGGTCGACAAACGGCAGTCGATAGCGACTGGCGATCTCTTTCGCCGCTTGCACTTCCGGTGGTTCGTGGTTGTCGCCGCCCTTTGATAGGTTGTGGCCGACGGTTGATTGCGGCTGAGTGACCGGAGGATTTTCAGTTAACTGCTTCATGAGAATTCGATACTGCGTGAAAACTACGCGCGAAATTAATGGTGACCAGCCGCGCCGGCTCCGCTGGAGATCGACTGAATAATGGGCAGGTAAATGGCCAGCAGAATGGTCACAACGATCCCACCCATAATCAACAGAATCGCAGGCTCAAGCGTGGTCGTCAACTGCTCAAGTCGTACTTCCGACTCAGCATCGTAAAAGACCGCCACTTCGTCGAGCATCTCGCGCAAACTGCCTGAACGCTCGCCAATTTCCACCATGTCGATAGCCAGCAGCGGCATCCAATCGGCGGACTCCAAACTCTCTGTAAACGATCGGCCCTCGCGAATCATCGGTAGGATAGCGGAACTGCGACGGCGCAACGCGCGGTTCGTGATCGACTCGGCGGCGATCTCCCACGATTCCACCAGCGTGATGCCGCCTGCCAGCAAAGTCGCCAAAGAGCGTGTGGCCTGGGCCACCGACAATTGAACTATCAAGTTGCCGGCCAACGGAATTCTTAAGAGGAAGCTGTCGATTGCAAAACGGCCAGGCTCGGTACGCGACCAAAGAAAAAGAGCGATTGCGCTCCCGATAACAAGTGGTCCAAACCAAATAATGTTACCCGCAAGTAGTTTTGAAAAGCCGAGCACGATCTGCGTCACAGTCGGCAGCTCAGTGCCGAAGCCGGCAAACAGATCCGACATGCGGGGCACGACGTAAGTTGCCAGGAACGTAACCATGCCGCCGGACGCAACCAACAAGAAAAGTGGATAGGCCAGCGCGCCGCGAATCTTGCGTCGCAGCCCGACGTTGCGGCGCATGTAAGTAACGTAACGCTTTAGTACTTCATCAAGCGCGCCGGAACGTTCACCGGCGAGGATCGATGCTGTGTAGATTCTGGGAAAGATGCTGCCCTGTGCTGCAAACGCGGTCGACAGTGCCGCGCCACCGCGAATCTGTTCTTCAACATCGCCGAGCACCGCGCGAAGTCGCGCCGATGCCGCCCGCTTGCGCAGCATGGCGATGGCCTGAAGAATTGGGATGCCGGCCTTGACTAGTGCAGCTAGCTGTTGGTTGAACAACAGAAAGTCGTTTGCTTTAACTTTCGACTGACCGCCGCGCCCGCCCAGTCGCGTCAGCGCCGTGACACCGCTTGTCTTGGGCGGCGTCACATTGAATACGCGGAAGCCTTCGCGTTCCAGGCGCGCGCGCGCTTCATTTACGCCCGGCGCTTCGACCGTTCGCGTTACCACCTCGCCCGCGGGCGTACCTAATCGACAAATAAACTCAGCCATTGCTTAGTGAATTCCCGGAACAAAATAGCGCGGAAGTATAACATGCGCCGTCCCGATAACCGTTTGGCCCACTGGTCAGCTCTTAGTTCACGATGATGCCACTGAAAAGTTCCAATCGCCGGACCCGCAAATACTAGCAATGATGGAATTGATCTCTCCGAGAAAATCAGTTCGTTGAGTATCGTGGCCAGAGCGCGTAGCCTTGGGCAACACTACATTGGTTTAATTTGCGGCTGATTTAATAAGCGAGGATAGTCCATGAAGAAAAAGAAATCGTCGAGAACATTTTCAATTGGGTTATTGCTGGTCATAGCATCTACATTACTTATTGCGGCTACGATTGCAGGACGAGCGCAATACTCTGCTGCCATACAAGGTTCCGGAGCAGATTCGGCATTGCCTGTCGCGAACTACGAGGCGGCTGAACCAGTTGATCCAATCGAAAGGGCAAAGCGGCGTGCAAAAAACAATCGCTACGATCGCCAAAGCTCTGAAGTAATTAAAGAAGCTCCCTATCCGCTTGAGGCCATTTGGTCGAGCCATTGGTCGAGAGGCTTGCCGTCAATACCCGTGCTTCAGAGTGACGCAATCATAATTGGTGAAGTGGTTGACGCACAGGCGCATTTATCTAACGACAAGACCGGAGTTTATTCGGAGTTTGTCATTCGCCTTGAAGAGATTCTGAAGGAGAGTGACGGGAAACTGGCTATTAGCCTGGCTAACAGTCAGGTAATCTCCGCCGAGCGTTTCGGTGGAGCGGTTCGTTTCCCATCTGGAGTTGTTCAAAAATACAAAACTCAGTTCCAGGGTATGCCTAGGTCGGGGCGACGTTATCTGCTGTTTCTTAAGAAGCTTGATCAAGAAGGGGAATTCTCTTTATTGACAGGCTACGAATTGGGCGAACAAAAGGTTGTTCCACTGGATGGCGGAAACAACGAAGGAAGCGAACGGCTACCATTCGAATTACATAGAGGTGCCGATGTCGCTTCTTTCCTCAGACTGGTGCAAGATGCGATCAAACGAACGAGATCGGATGCAGAGCAGTGAAATCTATTAGGGCGTACCGCTTCACTTGGCTCGGGAGCTTTATCCTCGGACTCCTTAATATCGGGGATATTACTCGTTGCCGGGCGCCTTAGTGTAAACGCCGACGACATCCCACCCGCGAATTGTCCACCGACGGGCCCGGCGCAATGCCAAAACCCGCAAGTCACTAATAAGCAACACGCTTGGCCCAAAGACGCTCACGTAACTGTAAATATTGATCCGTCCTTCAATGCGACACAAAATGCTGCTATACAACGAGCTTTCCAAAATTGGCAGGGTGCAGGTTCCAGCGGCGTGACTTTTACTTTCACTTCGACAACGGAGCGGAACTATTTGGCAACTTTACAGCCCAGCCATCGCCGCCAGCGGGTATTGGACGCAATGGCTTTAACGCGCTTGCCGAATATGACAAGCAGGCGAATGGCGGTAATGGCGATGGCGAGATTGATCGTCGCGACGCGGTCTTTTCCGCTCTGAGGCTATGGCAAGACGAGAATCACGATGGAATCTCCGAGCCAACGGAATTACATACCCCGGCATCACTCAACGTCGATTCAATCTCTCTTGACTACAAAGAGTCCAAGCGCATCGACCAATATGGGAATCAGTTTCGCTATCGCGCCAAGGTAGACGATGCGAATCATTCGCACGTGGGCCGTTGGGCCTGGGATGTGTTTCTAACTCATTAGTGGGAGTGGGCGAGCGCTCAGGAAACCTTTAGGGCGGATCTGAGTTTCCGCCCTTTCCGCTTTACCAACCCAAAAGCCTGTCTTACAATGAATTTCAGTTGACACAGACTGGAATTGAAAGCAGCGCACGGCCACGTCTCCCACGTCCGTCCTTTCCGGATTAGATCCATAGTTGCAAGACCTCGGGCATCAGTCTTCCCCGCCCCCGCATCTGTATTGCAGCCCCCTATCTGAGTCGGCGAACCCAACGTTGCAGATTTACGCGAGGTCTCATGTACCTACCGGCTGGACGCGTTACGAAACTGGTTCCACTTTCGCTGCTGGCACTTCTGCTTGTCATTTTCCCTGCTTCGTTGCGGGCCCAGGATAAGACTGAAGACAAACACGCAAGCGATGCGAGCACTGCGAAACCTGTCGAAACTCCGCCTGCTGAAGAACAGAAAGAGCAAAAACAAGGTCAGGAAATCGCCGGCCCGGTCATTGTCAACACCGATTTGATCACGTTCACAGTGACCGTTACCGACACGTATGGCCGCTATGTTTCGGGTCTGGGGAAAAACGCCTTCACAGTAATGGATGACAAAAAGCCTCAGGAGATAACTTACTTCAGCGATGACGATTCGCCGGTTTCAGTTGGAGTAATTTTTGACGTCTCGGGATCAATGGGCGGGGACAAGATCAGCCGGGCACGCGATGCGCTCTCAAAGTTTATCCAAACCAGCCACGATTCCGACGAATACTTTTTGATTGCCTTCAATTCTCGCGCGCAACTCTTGCTGGACAAGACGCGTGACGGCAATGCAGTGCTCGATAAGCTCACCTTTGTGCAAACAAAAAACAATACTGCTCTCTACGATGCCTGCTACCTCGGCGTTGAAAAAGTGCAACGAGGCGCTCATCCGAAACGTGCGTTGCTGTTGATCAGCGACGGGCAGGACAACAATTCCCGCTATACATTTAACGAGCTGCGGCGGCTGCTTAAAGAATCGGATGTGACGCTGTATGGCATTGGAATTCTGAGCGGCAACGATGCCGGCAGCAGCCTGGGCATGGAAGGCCAGGGCATTCTCGACGAGTTGGCCGGCGTTTCCGGTGGCAAGGCTTTCTTTCCCCGCAGCGCCGCTGAGATGGATGACATCTTTGAGCAAATCGCGCTCGAGCTGCGCCATCAGTATTCGATTGGATACAAGCCTACTGATTTTGCCAATGATGGCCACTGGCACCGGATCAAGGTGAAGGTAACCCCGCCCCGCGGTTTGCCTCGCCTGTTTGTGCGGTCAAAAGAAGGCTATTACGCAATTCCCGGCTCTCGTTGATTGTCTTCTCCCGCGGGCTTCGGCAACTAATCAACTCTTCTCAAGCATCTTTCTTATCTGCGTGCAGCCACGGACCGGTTGCCCATTGGTGGGCTTCGAGCAATGGCGCTCGTCACTTCGCACCTGATTCGGGAAAGGTTAGACTGTTGCACGGCCGGCATATCCTTAGCTTTATTTATAGAGACTTTTATCCGGTTATATTAATGATGAAACGAACAAGCGATCGATTCAGATTGATGTTGACAAGACTGAGACCGAGGCAGCTTGCTTTAGTTCTTGCGCTCGTTTTTGCGGCAACCTGTTTGGTGAATTCGACTTTTGTGCTGACCGCCAGAAGCCAGGATTCGCGTCCGCGCCGTAGCTCGGCGATTGCTCCACGCTCGCTTCCTACACCCACACCCACGCCTACGCCGATACCGGCGACACGGGCAACACAAACAGTAAGCCGTCCTACACCAACGCCGACACCGGTTCCGAGAGCCACCCCGGTCGATCGGATCGCGCCCAGGCTGGGCGAGCCGCCGCCGGCGCCGATTCTTAAACCAAAACCAACGCCGACACCTCCTGAGCCAGAGATTGACGAGGGCAGCACCATCGTGGTGAACACGGAGCTGGTCACTCTGAACGTGCGCGTTATCGATCGAAACAATCGTCCCATCGACAACGTGCGCCAAAATGAGTTTCACGTTTTCGAAGACGGCGTGCCGCAACCGATCGAGACCTTCAGCCGCGAGGAGGTGCCGATTAGTTATGGACTGGCGGTTGACACCTCGGGCTCGCTGCGCTCGCAGTTGCAAGCTGTGATCGATGCGGGCAAGACCATCATCAACAGCAACAAGTCGGGCGACGAAACATTTCTGGTGCGCTTCATCAGCAGCGATAAAATTGAAACTGTGCAGGACTTTACGCCCAACAAAGATCTTTTGATGGACGGGCTGGACAGCCTTTACGTCGAAGGCGGGCAGACCGCAATTATCGATGCGGTTTACCTTAGTTCTGAGCGCGTCGCTGAATATAAAAAGGGCGACGACAACGATCGGCGGCGACGGGCGTTAATCGTTATCACAGATGGTGAAGATCGCAATAGTTTCTATAAAGAGCCGCAACTCTTTCAGCGTTTGCGCGAAGAAGACGTGCAAATCTATGTGATCGGTTTCGTCAACGAGCTTGACAAAGATGCCGGGTTCATCCGCAAGAGCCCGCGCGACAAAGCCGTTGCCTTGATCAATCGACTGGCAACCGAAACGGGCGGCCGCGCTTTTTTCCCGCAATCGCTTTCAGAGCTGCCGCAAATTGCGAACGAGATTGTGCGCGACCTGCGCACGCAGTATGTGCTCACTTATAATCCCACCAACAAATTGCGCGATGGAACGTTTCGCGCAATTCGGGTAGCAGTCGATGATGCCTCAAGCCGTGACAAGCGAATCGCGCTGACGCGCAACGGACGAACCGTACCCAGGGGAGAGGCCCCAGCAAGAGTCCCGGCGACACGCACTCCAACCAAGCCCGCGGCCGGAATAAATAAGAAGCCTTGATAGGCGCACTCCGCTTAGCCGCAAAGCATTTATAACCTAAAGCCTATATAAGAACGAGCGGAACGAGATTTCGAAATTTCGTTCCGCTCTAATAGTTTTTGCAGTTGATGTCTGTCGGTTTTGCACAAGAAGTAATGCGGCCAGTCCGGGCAGCGGCCGAATGACAATAGCCCAGCAGTTCACTGCTGGGATGACGGGCGAAAATATTGTAGTCCGTGAGCGGACGGCTGAACGATTGTCCTTAGCATATCGACCCTTTTCAGACGTCCGCTCACGGACTTCGTCTCACATCTTCCCATCCCAGCGATAAATCGCTGGGCTATTTTCGGTCGTCCGCTAGCGCGGACTGAGACCGGCAGTACTCTGGTGTACAAGGCAATGTCGGTCTACGAATATTTCTCTCCGGCAACGATCGGCACTTTGCAAATGCCGTTTCCTGGAATCTTAGGTGGTAACACCGCGTCAATATAACTCAACTCATAATTCGCCCGAATAGCATATAATGCCGCCGCTCTTGACAACCTTGGGCTCTTTGGAAGGAACTGCTGATGCCTTGTGATCCCAATTTTCTCGGCCATATCAAGATGTTTGAACTTCTTAACGAGGGCGATCGAGTCGCGCTTGCCGCAGTCGTCGATGAGTTGACGGTTCCCGAAGGCCACACGCTTTTCCAGGCGGGCGACCCCGGCGACTCACTATTTATAGTCCGCAGCGGCGAGATAGAGCTCTTCATCAAAGACACAGCCGGCCAGAAGATTGTGCTTACCACCGCGCAGTCAGGAGATATGTTTGGCGAACTGGCCATGCTCGATACCGGGCCGCGCACCGCCACGGCGCTGGCGCTTACGGAGAGTCAGGTGCTGGTGCTCGATCGCGGTGATCTGGTCCTGCTGTTTCAGCGACAGCCGGAAGCGGCGCTGCACATGCTGGCGGCCTTGAGCGGCCTGACGCGCAAGGCTGATGAGCTGCTGCGCACGCGGGTTTCGCGCAACGTCAATGAAGAGATGGAGGTCCATTCCACTGCACTACAGAAGATTGCCGACGGCATAGCGTGGTTCAGCGGCAGCATGCCGTTTCTTATGATTAACGGCGGCTGGTTTGTCATCTGGATTATCATCAACACGGTGCCCCTTGGCATTCCCGCCTTCGACCCTTATCCCTTTGGTCTTCTGACAATGATTGTTTCACTCGAAGCCATTTTCCTGTCGTGCTTCGTGCTGATCAGCCAGAACCGGCAGGCTGAAAAGGACCGCGTGCGTTCGGACATTGAATACGAGGTAAATATTAAAGCCGAGTTGGAGGTCGCTCACCTTCACGAGAAGACCGACCGCATTTATGAAAACATGATGGCGCGATTTGAGAGGTTTGAGAAAATACTAAATTCCAACTCCTGAGACAGAGGAGCGTCAAGCAAACTGAGTTTGCGGACGGCTCGTGAGGTCAACCGATATCGCAAACTAACAGTTTGCTTTACACAGTTGACGGCCAAGGTCCAAACGACCTGGCAGCAATCGATGCTCGCGTTTTCATATATTCTGCTAGTTGTTCTGTTGGTGTTGGCCAATGGCTTCTTCGTAGCCGCCGAGTTCGCGTTGGTCGGTGTGCGGCGCTCGCGCGTTGTCGCATTGTCACGGAATGGTAATCGTCGCGCTAAACTCCTGCTTGAGTTGATCGATAGTCTAAACGCCTATATTTCAGCGACGCAGCTAGGCATCACGATGGCGTCGCTGGCGCTGGGATGGATTGGCGAGCCCGTCTTTGCACACTTGCTTGAGGCTCCGCTCAAGGGCCGCGTTTCTGATGCCGTACTCGATACCCTCGCTTTCGCCCTGGCCTTTACGTTGATCACCTTCCTGCATATCGTCCTCGGGGAACTGGCTCCAAAAACTCTCGCGCTTGAGCGAACGGAAAAAATCGCATTGGCAGTGGCTCGGCCGCTTCAACTCTTCTACAAACTCTTCCGCTGGCCAATACGGTTGCTCGATTGGGCCGGTACGCGAACCGTAAGATTGTTTGGACTGCAAGCTTCGCCCCAGCATGCTTCGCTCTACAGTGAAGAAGAAATCCGTCAACTTATCACTTCCTCCCGTGAAGGCGGACATCTGGGAGCCGATCAGCAAAAGTTGATCAACCGGGTGTTTGATTTCAAGGAGACTGAAGTACGCGAAGCGATGATACCCAGGACCGCCGTTAGCGCCGTTCCTCTCTCCTCAACTCTAAAAGAGACAAAAGATTTTTTTCGCACGACGGGATACTCGCGCATGCCAGTCTACCGGGAACGGCTGGACGACGTGGTGGGCATCGTTTTCAGAAGAGACATCGAAGCTTTTCTCGAGAACCCGGATTTGCCCTTTGCCCTGCAAGCATTGATGCACGCCCCGATGTTCATTCCCGATCGTGCTGGTTTGGGATCGGTATTGAAGCAGATGCAGGCAACCAGGACCCATTTCGCCTGCGTCGTCGATGAGCATGGCGGCGTCGAAGGCATTATCACGCTGGAAGATTTGTTGGAAGAGATTGTGGGAGAAATTGACGATGAGTTTGACGACGAGGTGCGGGCGCAGATCGTGAGGGATGGCGACTCGTACGTGCTTAGCGGCAGGTTGGTTATCCGCGATGCGAATCGTGTTCTCAAACTGCAACTGCCGGAGCACGATGGCTTCACAACAATCGCGGGTTTTCTGATGGCCCAATCCGGACGGCTGCTGAATGAAGGTGATTCAATTAATTATAACGGCCGGCGCTTCACCGTTGAACGTCTGGAAGGGCGCCGTATTCGCCGGGTCCGGCTTTGGCACCGTGCGGTGAACGCCGACAATTCAGCCGAGACGCAGAATCAAAATGTTGTCGGCGCGGTGATCGCCTTCGTCGGCACTGCAGTCTCGCTGTTCTGAACAAGCTCTCGACTCACTAGGTTGCTGGATGGAGGTGTTTTCGGTGCTTTACTTGATGGCGCGCTTCAGCCTCTTCCACCGAGTGGCTCATTGTTAACTTCAGATCTTTCTTCGCCATATTCACGAGTCTCTGGTAGTAAGTGTGAAGCGTTTTAATCTCAGCTTCGCTTAGATCCTCGACATCGATGAGGCGGTTACTGGCGCCTTCAAGGGCGGCGACGATCTCGTTTAGTTTCAGATGGATTGCCAGCGCATCTTTGTTTTGACTGCGCTGAATCAGGAAAACCATCAGGAACGTCACAATCGTTGTGCCGGTGTTGATTACCAACTGCCAGGTATCGGAAAAGTGGAACAACGGGCCGGTAAGAATCCAGACAACGATCACCAGCAGCGCCAGTATGAAAGCCGTCGATGTTCCCGTTGCCTCCGTCACTTTGCGCGAGAAACGTTCCAACATTTGACCGAGCCTGTTTCTTTTTTTCTTAACCATGGCCTTTCCCTCCTAAGTGTCCAATCGCAGATACGGTTTATGATAGCTTGCCCGTGCTAGAATCCCACGGCCAATCAGTCAAGTAGCACAGACTTCAGTCTGTGGGGGTTGAGATGTCACGCACGTAAAATGCACAAGACTAAAGTCTGTGCTACTCCGGTCAACTCTAATTTCCATCTGAGCAATGAACTTCTGGCAACAGGTAGAACTAGCAGCAAAAATGCACGGCGCCTTTATTTGGGCCATCGTAATTTTTGTAGTTTTCGCGCTGGCCCTAAATGCGTTGCGACCAGCCGAACGGATGCGAATTCGGGCCGCGCTGCTTTTGTTTGCCCTCGCTTTTGTTGGCCTGTTGCTGGTTGGCGGGTTTGCCTACCGCGGCATCAGCACTGATAGCTCGTTGTATCTTTGGTTCCAATGGGCCTCGCTCTTCTGCCTTTGGATTGCCATCATAAATGTCGCCAGCGTCTTCATTTTCGAAGTTTTTCTTAGCACGATAAGACTAAAGCCCCCTCGGATTATGCGCGATCTGCTGGTTGCGCTTGCCTACGTCATCCTGGGGATCACACTGCTTTCGATCCCGCGGGTTGATATCAGCGGCATCGTTGCGACTTCCGCGGTGTTGACCGCTGTCATTGGGCTATCTTTTCAGGACACGCTCGGCAATATGATGGGCGGGATGGCGCTGCAATTGGAGCGCGCCATCGGTATCGGCGATTGGATAAAGATCGATGGACAGGAAGGCGTGGTCAGAGAGATTCGCTGGCGCCACACCTCAATCGAGACGCGCAACTGGGACACGATAGTAATTCCCAACAGCGTCTTGATGAAGAGTCGGGTAACCGTCCTGGGCCGGCGAGCAGGCGCGCCACGCCAGCATCGTCAATGGGTGTATTTCAACGTCGACTTTCGTTATTCACCGGCCGACGTAATCGACGCGGTGGAAACCGGCCTGCGCGCTGAGCCGATCCCAAACATCGCCGCCGAACCTCAGCCAAACTGCGTCTGCATGGATTTCAAGGACAGCTTTGGCAGCTACGCCGTGCGCTATTGGCTGACGGATCTGGCCGTCGACGACCCCACCAACTCAATTGTGCGTACACGCATCTACTTCGCGCTCCGTCGCGCCGGCATTCCGCTTTCCATTCCCGCACATTCGATCTTCATGACGGAAGACGACACGCTGCGTCGGGAACGCAAGGATACTGAGGAGATAGACAAGCGTGCCCACGCGCTTGAGGGAGTCGAGCTCTTTAGTTCGCTGACTGAAGAAGAAAGGAAGTCACTCGCCTCTCGCCTGCGCTCTGCGCCCTTCGCGCGCGGCGAAGCTATGACACGGCAGGGTGCTGAGGCGCATTGGCTCTATCTAATGACCGGAGGCGAAGCGGAAGTTCGCGTATCGACCGACAGCAACCTGAACGAGCGCGTCGCGACACTGCACGCAGGGGATGTCTTTGGCGAGATGGGAATGATGACGGGAGAGCGGCGTTCCGCAACGGTGATCGCATCGACGGATACCCAGTGCTATCGGCTCGATAAGGAAGCCTTCCATGACATTTTGCAACAGCGTCCGCAGATTGCCGAGGACATTTCCATGTTGCTGGCAAAGCGCCGGGTGGAACTCGAGGCCGCTCGCGAAGGTTTAAACGAGGAAGCAAAGCGCCTACGGGTGCGTTATCACCAAAACGAGTTACTACGGCGCATCAAGAATTTCTTCACCCTGTAACCATCCTTTTTCCAACGGCATTAGCCGCGGCTGAGCTTCGCGCTGGCGCTTCTCAAAAATCTATTGACAGACCAAACTGAACGCCGGCGCGAGGGCTGGCGGCGTATTTGCCGGCGACCAGACCGAAATCGAATGACATGTTTCGCTTGAACAGATAGTTGCCGCCAAATTGCGTTTGCAGTTGGCCCTTGCCGAGTTGCAGATTTTTCGTCAGCGCTCCAGTCAATTCAACTCCGAGATCAAGCTTCGGCGTGAATTGCTTAACCAGGGACCCGCCAGCAGTGAACACCGTGCCGCGCGACTTAATTCCAATCACACCGGTCGTCGTGTTTCCCGAAAAGAGAATGCCGCCATTCAAGCGCAGCGTAGTCTTCTTCGTTAGTGACTTTTGCAGAATGCCATTCGTGTAGAAATCCGCCAGACCTGACCCGAGTTGGCGTGTGGGGTCGCCAGTCGGCAGTTCAAGATTGAATGCGATCGCCAGCGCGGGCCGGCGCGAATGCTCGCGCTCCTTCAGGAAGTTGTACTTTAGCGAAACGTTGGTGTCACCAATCCCGGTGGTGTGCCGGGGAACAGTCCCGCGCGCATTAATGATCGTGAGCAGCGGCGATTCAATGCCAATCTCGAGATTATCAAAAAGTCCGTAGTCGACTTCAAAGTCAGCAGTATTTTGTTTGAGATTGGGAAACGCAGAAGGTTGCAGCAAGTCAAACTCATTACTGAACTCAAAATGGAAGCGATGCTTTGGCGTCGTATCGGTGTCGTCAGTGACGAATGGCTGTTGTGCGTGCACAACCAAAACCCACACGAACAGCAATGGTAACGTCAGGACTGACTTGTAAATAAGTGTGGGGAGATGCCGGCCCATGCGGATAAATTTTTGTGCAGCCATCAGGTTCCGGGCAAAGCCTTTAGTCTTTCATCGAGATGAGAACGGTCTGCCAGCGTTTGCAGCATCGGCCCGGTGGCAGTGAATTCAATGGTACTTAACGAAGCCACCGGACACGCCAGGCGATAACGAAAAGCACCGACGTCAATACCAATTAAACTGCAAAGAAGGATCCTGATCGTCGCTTTGTGAGAAACGATCAAGACATTTCCTCCGGGAAAGCGTTCGCGAATTTCGTGAATGACACGCAAACCGCGCTCGGCGACTGCGGTTGCTAATTCGCCACCGGTTGGTGCGTTCCTGGCGGGATCAGCCAGCCAGTTAACGTAATCGTCGTGGTACTTTTCCGCGACTGTTTCTTTGCTGAGCCCTTCCCATTGGCCGTATGCGATCTCTTGCAAGTCGTCGCGCGCCTCCAATTTCATTTGCAACAGCGCGCAAAGGGGTCGCGCGGTTTGAAGCGTGCGACGCAAACTGCTCGCATAAATTCCGGCCCAGGACTTTGACTGATAAACATCAGTAAAGGCCTGGGCCATTTCCAAACCTTCCGGCGTCAGGTCAGGATCGAGTCCGGAACCGCAAAAGGTATCGTCGCGACTTAAGGTTGTTTGTCCGTGGCGCAGGAAATAAAGAGTCAAGCTCATTTAGAAGGCTGGATCTGGAGGCAGGAAATCTGAAGAAAGCTTATTTCGCGGGAACCGAGCCGCTGATTTTCTTGCGCGTGGTTTCTCCAGTGTGAAGTACCGGCAGGCTCTGGTCAACGTCCGCATGCGGTTGCGGGATGATGTGCGTGGCCACCACCTCACCAACTTTTCTGCCGGCGGCCGCGCCGGCGTCAACAGCAGCGCGCACCGCGGCAACGTCGCCGCGCACAATGGCGGTTACCAGACCTGCGTCGATCTTTTCCCAACCGACCAGGCGAACATTTGCTGACTTAACCATGGCGTCGGCCGCTTCGATCATCGCGACCAGGCCTTTGCATTCGACTAATCCCAGTGCTTCCGGCATATGCGCTCCTCCAAATGGCGCGTAATGTTAACACCGATTTTCGTTGCCGCACAGACCGAAAGATCGCACTCTTGAAGCATTCAAGTCTGAGGGTCTCATGGTCAGGAAGGGTGGATTAGCACCCCAGCGGGCTGCCCCGCCGGGGACCCGCGCTTGCCCCCGCTCAAGATCGAGTGGCATTCAACGCGCGGGGGTAAACCACCCTTCCCAACCCTGAGATCTTCATCTTGACCCTTGCTCTCAACCGTTGTAGTTGTTTTCTGCCTACTGCCTCGCCTTCTGCCCACTGGCCTTCTGTCTTTGCAACCCGTTCAGCATGTCGGCCACCTTCAAACGACAAGCTAAAGCTTATCGGACATTAATCCGGCTTGCGATTGTAGACTCTCTTAGTGTCAGGCCGGTTCGCGGAAATAAAAACGTCGCCGGACATGTCCTGGCGAAAAACCGTCCGGCTGGTTTGCGTCAGAGTTTGGCCGTCCTTTGAAAGTTTCCACTCGTCGATGATTTCGAACTCCAATGGATGCCCACCGATGACGCTGCTAAGCGTGAAGCGTGTAACCAGCTTGTCGCCGCTCCACTTGGTTTTTGATTTGGTGACGTCTTTGTCATGGCCCCGCGGGTTCATGTCGGTGTCAGTGCTGAGAAACATTGTCGTCGTATTTGTTTCGCCGCGGCCGTCAGTGTAATAGACAAAGTCCTTCTGACCGTTACTTGCAACCATATGTGTGATTCGCAATTCCGGATCGTGTTGAGCAATCTTCAATGGCTGGTCAGGTTTTGCAGATGGTCCGACGTTACTCTTCTTGGGATCCAGCAGCCATGTACCGCTCAAGTCAGGTTTAGCTTTGGTGGTCTTTTTTCCCTGCGCCGCCGCCGGTGTCGTTCCGAAGTCGCAGATCAGGATTAAACAAAAAATCTTGACGAGGATTTTCATTGAAATACTTTGCAATTCTAGTTTCGCAATGAATGAATGGGCGCCGGAATGCGGCCGCCGCGGCGAATAAAATCAGCCGAGGAAAATGCGTTCACCGCCATGATGGGCGCGCTGCCCAGCAAGCCGCCAAACTCAACCATCTCGCCCACTTCCTTTCCCGGAACTGGGATGATGCGCACGGCGGTGGTTTTGTTATTCATCACGCCGATAGCCATCTCGTCTGCAATGATCGCCGAAATAGTCTCCGCTGAAGTTGAGCCGGGCACCGCCACCATATCGATGCCGACTGAGCAGACGCTGGTCCATGCCTCGAGCTTATCCAACGACAACGCGCCCAGTTGCACGGCTTGGATCATTCCGGCGTCCTCGGAAACAGGAATGAAAGCGCCACTCATGCCGCCCACCGAACCACTGGCCATCGCGCCGCCTTTTTTTACTGCATCGGTAAGCAAGGCGAGCGCGGCCGTAGTGCCATGCGTGCCCGCGCGTTCAAAGCCCATCGCTTCGATAATGTTGGCGACTGAATCTCCGGGCACGGGCGTCGGCGCCAGAGACAAATCGATTATGCCGAAAGGAATGCCCAGGCGGCGCGCAGCTTCCCTGCCCACCAGTTCGCCGGCGCGCGAGAGTTTGAACGAAAGCTTCTTGATGATTTCAGCGAGGTCCTGCAACGGCATATCGCGCGCGGCCCGGCCGATAGCGAAATTAACGACGCCCGGCCCGGAAACCCCGACATTGATCACTGCTTCAGGTTCGCCAACGCCATGAAAAGCGCCGGCCATAAACGGATTGTCTTCAACTGAATTGGCGAAGCAGACAAACTTGGCGCAGGCGATGCCGCCTTCATTGCTGGTGCGCTCAGCGGCTTCCTTAATGATGATGCCCACCTGCCGCACGGCGTCCATGTTGATGCCGGCCCTCGTGGTGGCGACGTTCACTGAAGAACACAAGCGTTTGGTCGTCGACAACGCTTCGGGAATGGAGTTTAGAAACTCGCGTTCAGAGTCAGTGGCGCCCTTATGGACCAGCGCTGAATAACCACCGATGAAATCGACGCCGACCGCGCCGGCTGCATCGTCAATCGCGCGTGCCAGTTGCACCGGATCGCCGCTGGCCCCTTCAGTAATCATCGAGACCGGAGTAATAGCGATTCGTTTGTTGGCCACCCGAATGCCCAACTCGTCACCGATTTGATCCACGGTTTGGACCAGCCGGTCTGCAAAGCGATGGATTTTTTCTGAGACCCGCTGGGAAGTGCGCTCCATAGTTTCTGAGACGCAATCGCGCAGACTGAGACCGAGCGTGACGGTGCGAACGTCGAGATGTTCCATCTCGGTCATCGCCACCGTTTGTAAAATTTCCGCTTGCGAATATTCCATGTTTAGTTTCGAGTTTCGAGTTTCGATTTTCGAGTTTCCAGGGTCGGGTCCTGCTTTCCCTAACTCGAAACTTGAAAACCGAAACTCGAAACTGTTACGTAATCACCTTGCTCAAAATCAGCATCACCAGAAAAACGATGAAAAGGACAACCGCAACCAGAATGAAGCGCAAGCTGGCGTCATAACTGGCTTCGTCGATTACCACACTCGAGGCGTCTCGCAACTTCTGCACTCGATGGGCCACATTGCCTTCAACATCGCGCGCAACATGCGTCGCCTTTTGAATTCCGGCTCCCATTTTTCCCAACGCCTGCTGACCAATGGGAGATTTTCGACTTTTTGCCGGCGGCGTACCCTCGGGCACAACTTTCGCCGGCGGATTTCCCGGCATCTCAGATTCGATCAGCTCAGCTGTATCTCTTTTCTTAGTTTCGGGAGGGGCAATCTCTGCGATCGTCGCGCCAAAGTCCGGTTGCTGCGGAGTCATGTCCTTACCACATTGCGGACAGAAGAACGCTTCTTCGCGAATAGCTACGCCACACCAGGGACAACGTCGCGCGATTAGAGGGTCAGACATGCGGGGTAAATAATAAATGGTAAATAGTAAATAGTCACTGCTATGCGGCCGGCGGAGGGAACCTTGGCGGTTGAGTGCGCGGTGCGTTCTTATTCCATTTACTATTCACCATTTACCATTCACTAGATGCGGTGCATAGCGTTGAAGAGATCTTCGCGTTGCGCATAGATACGCACGCCGAGTTGTTCGCCCTCACGGCGTAACCGCTCCTTCAGTTCCGCCGCACTCTCGCGCGCTCTCGCGGTGTTCGCAATTATCACCATGGCAAATTTCCCCTGCACCACCGTCTGATTGATATCCACGATACTACAGTCAGCGGCGGCCAGTATCTGTGAAACACCCGCAACGATACCGGGATGGTCCACGCCAAACACAGATATGATCATGCGTTCAGCCGAGCCTTCCCGGGTTTCGGCTGCCGTAGTGCTGCTGGTTGGAAAAGATTGAAACGATGAATAGGAAGTGCCGTTAGAACCAAGAAAAGGTTCGACAGTGCGGTACAGCTCCGTAACCAATTGTTCGACTGTTTGCTCGTCGGCCGCGCCACCCAAACGGTTGTAGACGGCGGTGGTTAGTCGATAGATCAGATCTTCATTGGCCATGCGTCGTTTGGGATTTCCGATTGCCGATTTCCGATTGCCGATTGTTTTCGTTCATCCCAGGTAAGTCTCGATCCCGCTTAGCTCATCGCCTCAGCCAAAGTCCAATCGCAAATCGGCAATCGGCAATCGGCAATCGGCAATCGCTAGGGTCTGCCATTGTCGCGCGCTAACTGTAACGCTGCCTCGCGCATTTCTTCGGAAGTAGTGTCAGTAATATCGACGCGATCAACTATGCCGACAACCGCCGCTTCAATCGCCATCTCCTGATTGCCAATCGCAGTGCGCGCCGCCTTGCCGTAAGCGCAAATCACCATTTCACCAGTGCCGGCGCCGAGCCGGTCTGCCACCACTACAATATTTCGCGTCGGTTCTTTATCAAGATCGTACGGGTGCACTACCAGGAACCGAATGCCTTCAAGATCCGGAGACTTCTTGGTTGACCAAACTGTGCCGACGACTTTTCCTAAGAACATGTCAGTTGTCAGTAGTCAGTGGTCAGTGGTCCGTAGTCGCATTGCAACTGACAACGGACAACTGACAACTGACGGGTTTTAAGTTTTCGCAAATATCTCTGCCGGCTCGCCGATGTCCCGAGCTGCCGGCGTGATAATCGTTTTTGCAGTGATATAGATCTTCTCGCCTTTTTGAATTGCGCGGCGGACGTCGTCCTCACTAACAAAGTCTACCGTCGTATGGCCATTCGCGGAGGCGGGCGCTGCGGTCGAGCGGCGTTCAGCTCCGCCGCCACCGCCATTTCCGGTACCGGCACGCTCAGTCGAGCGAGACGCTTGCGACGGAGCGGTGTACATGCTGCCCGCTTCAGCCTCCACGGCTGGTCGCGTCGGGGCTTGTGTTGATTGCGATGGCGGCGGCTCTCGTCCGGCCAGGAAGCGATCGACAATTGCTGCAATCTCTTCGCGATTGATCTTTCCTGGACCAGAAGCAGCAACGGGTTGCGCGGTAGTTGCACGCGCCGGAGCCCGCTGAGGCATCGGCGGCCGGGCCGGCGCAGCTGCAGTGGAACTTGAAACAGCCGGTCGCACACTCTTAACCGGTCGTGTCTCAAAAGCGACTCGCTTAATGTCCATCAGGTGCAGTGGCGAAACGTTATCGGAAGTAACATTGCCGCCCCAGGAACCGCAGCCCAACGTCATGGATGGTGGCAGTGCAGTTGAAAAACCAATCGCGCCGTGCGTCGTCGGCGTGTTGACGGTAATACGAGATGCGGGCATCTCGCCGCCGAAACGAACTGCGGCTTCGCGCGAGCGCGTGTGCACTCCAGCTGTGTGGCCCATGCCGCCATAGCGCAGGATTTCATAGCTGCGCTCGGCTCCTCGCGCGAGACCGTCGACTACATAGAACGCCAAAATCGGCGAAAGCTTTTCCATTGACAGGGGAAACTCGCGACCCACTCCGCCAAGCTCGGCCATCAAACAGCGTGTACCCGGCGGCACGTTAAGTCCCGCCAACTTGGCAATCACTTCAACCGACCTGCCAACCACGCCGGGATTCAGCGAGCGTTGCGGCGTTGCTACCACCTTGCCCAACTGATCAGCTTCGGCGGCGGACAGGAAATAGGCGCCCTGTGCTTTGAACTGTTCGCGCACTGCGCTCTCAATTGGCGCATCGCAAACGACGGCCTGCTCGGAAGCGCAGATCGTCCCATTGTCAAAAGTTTTTCCGGTCAGAATATCCTGCACGGCTTTAGGCACGTCGGCCGATCCTTCAATGAAAACCGGCACGTTACCTGGTCCAACTCCAAACGCCGGCTTGCCGGATGAATATGCGGCGCGCACTAAACCAATGCCGCCGGTTGCCAGGATCACGGCGGTTTGCTTGTGCTTCATCAGCGCTTCCGTGCCTTCAATCGTCGCCGTAGTCATGCAACCGATCGCGTCGGCGGGCAAGCCCTCCTTGACACCGGCTTCGCGCATAACGCGAACACTCTCGTTAATACAACGGGCGGCCGAAGGATGGGGCGAGAGGACAATTGCGTTTCGCGATTTGATTGCGATCAGGACTTTGAAGATCGCGGTCGAGGTAGGATTTGTAGAAGGTATGATGCCCGCCACCACGCCGCGCGGGCTTGCGATTTCGACGACATCTTTCGACTCGGAAACGACGCCGACCGTGCGCAGTCCGCGAAAGTAGTTCCAGACATCTTCTGCTGCAAAGCGATTCTTCTCGCGCTTATCATCCGGAACTCCGTAGCCGGTTTCTTCCACGGCCATGGCGCCCAGCCGAGCTGCTTCACGCAACACCGCCTTTGCCATCGTTTCACAAATGCGATCAATCTTCGCCTGATCGAAGCGCACAATTTCTGCTTGCGCTTTGTGCGCCGCGTCAACTAAATCTCGCGCCTGCTGCACTGACAGAAGATCTTTATCGGTGGACATAACTTCTCCAACAGCGTCAGTAGTCCGTTGTTAGCGGTCAGTCGCAAGGGCTTCAATCGACAACTGACTACGGACGACTGACAACTCACTATCTAGCGCGTTCCTTACTTCCCTCGCGCGTGCCACCCGCCTGCAACGAGTGTCCTTCGCCCTGTCCCAGTTGACCACGAGCGCCGCCTTGCAACGATCGCTCGTCAGGACTCAAACCCGTGCGACCGTCAACCGGCAAAACTCGCTCAACCTCAGCATGCGGGCGAGGAATAACGTGAACACTGATTAACTCGCCAACTCGACGCGCGGCTGCCGCGCCTGCGTCCGTGGCTGCTTTGACCGCACCCACGTCGCCGCGCACAAAAATCGTTACGTAACCGGCTCCGATATATTCTTTTCCCAGCAGTTGAACATTCGCAGCTTTGACCATAGCGTCGGCGGCTTCGACAGCGCCGACGAAACCTTTGGTCTCGATCATTCCGAGTGCTTCTAGGGGCATCTCTTGTGTCCTCACTTTTCTCGTTGTAGAAATTAAAGTCGAGTTGTTAGTCTCTGGCGTCAACCTATCACCGCGGGCGCGAAGAATCAAGACATCAGAGGTCAGAGCAGAGGTCAGAAGTCCGAGATCAGAGGTCAGAAGGACGCCTCGATCCGGATAACGAATGTTCCGAGGTTAAGTTAACGGGGGGCGCTGCTTGGCTGACCTCTGATCTCTGACTTCTGACCTCTGATCTCCGACCTCTGCTGCCCAAGTTTGACAGTGTTGGCCGCGCAAGATATATTCGGCCAAATAGTTAAGTTGATCTTGCGAGATCAATCACAGCCCCTCTTGCTCCGGGAAACAAGTGCAGGCTACTTCAAATGAATTGACAACAGACACACCTGCCGAGGCGCTAAGGACGCACGCGAATTGGTGATGGCAGCAACTATCGGCGAACAGTTGCGAATCGCCCGCGAAGAGCGCGGGATTCCCCTCCGCGAGATCTCAGATCAGACGCGCATACAGGTGCGCTATCTCGAAGCAATAGAAACAAACGATTACAAACGCCTGCCGGGTGGAATCTTTAACCGCAGTTTCGTAAAGGCCTACGCAAAATACGTCGGCTACGACGAAAAAGAGGCGGTCGAAGCCTACACGCGCTATATGCGGGATCAAGGTGATACCGGAGAAGAGGTTGGTTCGACGCCCTTTCATTCAAAGGTTTACACGGACATGCCTGCCACCAGATCTCCCTTTTTGACTCTGGTGCTGGCGATTGTGATCCTGGCGATACTTTCGGCGATAGCGCTGGCCGTGATGAAATGGGGACAACGGCGCGCCGCCACTGAACGTCAACCAGTCCCATTTGAATTTACAAAAGAAAACGTGGTCGCGGGGTTTGGCAGATTTAGCACTGTCGGCAGAACGGATACTTGGAAAGCTGATTACGAAAACATCCGGCAATAATAATTCTTGGCTTGGTAGTTTTTTGCGTTACTGCGCGCTGCCCCTTCGCTTGTTTGCGGACCAGCAAAGTCAAACGAACAAATGCCCGTCGCGATCGGCGGGCGTTTGTGTTTTTGCGCTTATCTGCCGGCGCCAGGCGACGCCAACAATTCGACGGTAGCAATTCATAGAGGAGAATTAATTTATCCATGATCTCTGCAAATATAGTTGAAGGTCTAACGTTTGATGACGTCTTGTTATTGCCCGCGCGTTCCGACGTGCTGCCTTCAGAAACCGACACCGCCACGCAATTCACGCGAAATATTCGCTTGCAAATTCCCTTGACGTCCGCCGCGATGGACACGGTAACTGAGGCCGCGCTTGCGATCGCGTTGGCGCAACAGGGCGGTATCGGCGTGGTGCACAAGAATATGAGCGTTGAGCGGCAAGCGGAAGAAGTTGACAAGGTAAAGCGTTCCGAGTCGGGCATGATTGTCGATCCGGTCACCATTCTGCCGAACAAGCCGGTGCGCGAAGCGCTGCAGGTAATGGAGCGATTTCACATTAGCGGCGTGCCGGTGGTCGACGAAGATGGACATCTCGTCGGGATCATCACTAATCGCGATCTGCGATTTGAAACGCGTTTTGATATTCCGGTTTCCGAAGTGATGACGCGCCAGCCGCTGGTTTCGGTGCCCGTCGGCACAACGCTCGAGCAGGCCAAGGCTGTGCTGCAAAAGCATCGCATCGAAAAACTCCTGGTGGTTGACGACGATAAAAGAATTAAGGGTCTGATTACCGTTAAAGACATTCAGAAGGCGATTAAGTACCCGACCGCGGCGAAAGACGATTTGGGGCGACTGCGTGTTGCGGCTGCAATTGGCGCCACGGGAGACTATCGCGAGCGCGCCGATGAATTAGTGAAAGCTCGCGTCGATTGCCTGGTGATTGATACGGCGCATGGCCATTCATTGCGCGTGATCGAAGCGGTCGCTGAGATCAAACACCGTCATCCGAACACGGACTTGATTGCCGGTAACGTAGGCACCACAGAAGGGGCGGCGGAACTGATCGCTGCCGGCGTGGATGCCGTCAAGGTAGGCATTGGTCCTGGTTCAATCTGCACTACGCGCGTGGTCACCGGCGCCGGCGTACCGCAAATAACGGCGATTCAATCCTGCGTAAAAGCCGCGCGGGCGAAAGGCATTCCTATAATCGCGGATGGCGGCGTTAAGTTTTCCGGCGACGTGGCAAAGGCGTTGGCCGCCGGCGCTGACGTAGTCATGATTGGTTCCCTTTTCGCCGGAACTGAAGAAGCGCCTGGCGAAGTAATTCTATTTCAGGGTCGTTCGTTCAAAACTTATCGCGGCATGGGCTCGCTTGGCGCGATGCGCGAAGGCTCGCGCGATCGCTATGCGCAGGAGATGGCCGAAAGCGAATCCAAACTCGTGCCGGAAGGAATCGAAGGGCGCGTTGCTTATAAAGGAACGATTGCGGAGATGACTACGCAGTTGGTTGGCGGCTTGCGTTCCGGCATGGGTTACACCGGCTGCCGCTCGATCAAGGAGTTTCAGGAAAAAAGCCAGTTCATCCGCATCACTTCCGCCGGCCTGCGCGAGTCGCACGTTCACGATGTGATCATCACCAAGGAAGCTCCGAATTATCGACTGGAATAAAGACGACAACCTCAAACAGAGTTAAGGAAAGTCTGAACAAGTGCTTCCGACGCGTAGCGTCGAAAACAAGTGATCTGAGATTACTCAACTTCCTAACTGCTTCTGGTTTTCGCGAAGATTCACCAGCCGTGCAATGAAAGCCGCTGCTGAAAGGCTAAGCAGCGGACCTGCAATGTCAAAAAGCGCGCGGCCGACATTACCGAGGGAGTCGTTGAAAACTCCAAAGCCAATCGCCAAAAGCGCAGTTGCCGCCGAAGCCAGAATCCACGGCTTGGGAAAATCTTTCAGGCGCCAGACGCCTAATGGGAGCAACCAGGCAAATACATACCAGAAGTTTTGGTCACTAAGAATTTTCCAGAGCGAGACAAGCGGATTGGTGCCGGCATTTAGCTCCTGAGCCATTTGCCACGGCCATTGGAGGTGACCGACGACTCGCGAGTGAATTCCCATTACCACCGCCAGACCCACGAGGGCTAGCGCTATCACCCATTTGAGCGTTATTAACTCCGCCTTACTGCGACGCCATTCACTGAACCACCACGTTAGTGCGAACAGGCTCGAGAATGGCAGAAATGTTTCTTTAGCCGCGGCCCCAAGCAATCCCCATAACGGAAGCAGCCACCATTTGCCGGTCAGAAGACTGAAAACCAGCGCCGCCATAAAGCAGGCTTCGCCCGCGTCGATCATCCCGGCCAGTTGCAAATTGGAAACGGCAAAATTCAAGAGATAAAGTAACGCACCAATCAAGCCCAGGCTGGGATCGCCAAACACTGTTTCGCCCATGCTCACTATTAGACAGGCTGTCGTGGCACAAAAAATGGATGCCGAAACCAACAAACCAAAGAACACCGGATCCCAGGTAGGGATGTGCGCTCGCGCGAACCAATAAAAAGGCCGAGCAACGTAAGGAACCAGCACGCGGCCCCTGAACCGTTCAGCGTAACCCGTCTGATCGGCGCCGGTCGTGAGGGCGTAGTACTTGATTGTGTCACTCAGTCCCGGAGTGGAACGCGGGTCGAAGCGCCGCAGAGATGGATAACCCAAACCTCCCAAATCAGAAAAAAGAGCGGCCAGAGGATTACAAACTTCTTGAGACTCTTGAACCCGGTGGCTCGACTCATCGGTTGCATGCTACCCCCACCCCAAGCGGGCTGCTCGCTTGGGGACCCGGTCCTGATTTACCTAGCCCTTCAGCCACGCCTGGCGTGCCGCTTTCTGTTTTGCCGTTACATCTTTTCGTTCTTCAATCCGGTAGTCGAAACGTTCCGGCTCGCGCAACACGACGGTTGTTTGAATAGTGTGCCGATCTCGTTTCACTGTAACCGGTATCCGATCGCCCTGCTTATAACGAGCCAGCGCCACTAACAAGTTTTCACTTGAGACATTCTTGCGGCCGAGCGAAACAATCTCATCGCCCTCTTGCAGGCCGGCATCTTCCGCAGGCGAATCATTACGAACCGAATTGATGGTGAGTGTGCCTGTCTTATTCCAGTCAATTCCAATCCCCGCATTGAATGGCTGGCGCGCCTGTTCGCGCACCAGATGCAGGCCCACAGAGGCCAGGGCTTCATCATAAGGAAGCATTTCAACGCCGCGAACGTAGCGTTGGAAAAAATCACTTAGGTTTGAGCCGCTAACTTCTGACGCAACTCGTTGAAAATCTTCGATCGTGTAACCACGCCCCCGCAGATAATACGTCGCGTTCGGACTCTTAAGGTAAAACTCGTCATACATGCGCCGCATGACATCGTCCAATGAAACCCGGTCATCGGTCTTACCGCGAATCAGCAGATCGAGCACGAGTCCAATTAGCTCACCCTTCGGGTAATAACTGATCGAAGTGTTGGCAAGATTGGTTCGTTGCGCGTGCGGCGCGTCATCCAAAAACGGCGCCAATAGTGACGATTCCTCTGCGCTCATTAAATGACTGCCCGGCGCATTTTCAATGCCGGTGACGGTCTGGTTTTCGTTGTGAAAAAAACGCGTGTCATCCCAGATGCCCGCCCGGCGCATCATCAAGTGTCCGTAATAGTTCGTGAAACCTTCAGCAATCCAAAGCCCCCGGGTGTTTGCAGGACGAGTGAAATCCCATGGTCCCAGTTCAACTGGACGCAGTCGTTTCACATTCCAGACGTGAAAGAACTCATGCGCGACTGTATCCAGCGCGTCGGCGTACACGCCCGTCTCATTCAGCGCGCCGGGTTCTATGATCTGCGTGGAAGTCAGATGCTCCATGCCATCGCCGGAATGGTCGTCGGCAGCGAAATGAATGAGAAAGGTATAAGAGTCAAACTCGGGCGCTCCCCACATTCCCGTTTCCGCTCGCACAATCTTTTCGATATCCCGGACCAGAGCCGGGCGTTTCCCGCCTTCGTCGACAAACGAGTGGACCATAACGCGATAAAGCTTTCCATCCACCTGGAACTCATCGAGCGTGCTGTCGGGAGCAATTTCCGTGGGCGTATCGATCAGAATGTCCCAATTGGGAAACTGCCACTCGCGCTGGTCCATGCTTGTCATGCGGCCGTTAACAATGCGCCAGCCGGCCGGCGGATTGATCTCGAGCTTCACGGGGTCGGGTTTGTGATTGACGACATACATGAAGATCGAACCGCCGTTGTAGTTCGCATGCCGGCTGTCTAATTGCGAAAAGGTGCCGGACAAATCGTTACCGAAAACCTTGTAACGAACTGTCAAGCGCTGAATGTTCATTATGGGTACACGCCACGTCTGATCATCGAAGCGCTTAAACGGCAGCGTTTGCATCTTGCACTGAGCGCCACGCGGACAGATGCCACCCAGCGCCTCAAACTGCTGCACGTTTTTGGCGAAGTCAAAAACCGCGTAACGTCCCGGCGACCATTTAGGCATCTGGAAGTCGAGAGATTTTGGCCTCTCGCCTTCAGGCAGCTCCACTTCCATCGTTACTTCGAAGAGGTGAGAAACGGGGCGCGACATTGAAAGGCGATAAGTGATGGAACGCAGTGGCTGGTCCGATTGCGGAAATGCAAACGCAGCAGACAAGATGAGTATTGAGAGCAGTAATACGCTTCGAATAATTTTGTTTCGGGAAATGCCAGTCATGAAGTTTTCCTGTGCAGACGGTTGGCGCCAAATTTTGGCAAGCAGTCGCGGATTATGTTGGTTTTCAGGAAAGTCTGTCAAAGGGCATCGGAATGTGGCCACTCAACTAAGTATCTCAACTCAACCAAAGTAACCTCATGGTTGGGAAGGTGTATAGACGGTGCGCACCTGATTCGCCAAATCTAAGAGCGGGGGCAAGCCCAGCTCCCCAACCATGAGACTACTTTCCTAAGTGGTTCACTTGCACCCTTTCATTAACTGAACTATTAATTCCTTTATGCTGGCCACCGAACGCCTTTATTACAACGATTCTCATTTGATCGAATTCGAAGCACGCGTTGTCGAGATTTCGGAGCGTGTCAGCGGATGGACTGCGGTTACCTTGGATCGTACAGCGTTCTATCCAACTGGCGGCGGACAACCGAGCGACACCGGGTCGCTGAACGGCTTGCGCGTCGTTGAGTGTATCGACGACCAAGCCAATGGTGTGCTGCATGTTATTCAGGGGCGGCCACCCGAAATTGGCGCAAACGTAAAAGGAAGGGTTGATTGGCTGCGGCGTTTGGATCACATTCAGCAACATACTGGCCAGCATATTCTTTCGCAGGCTTTTGTAACGCTTTTCAATGGACCAACTAGAGGTTTTCGCGTATTGGTTGACTGCTGCGAGATCGATGTTGAATTGGCAAACCCAAGCAACGAAGCGATCGAGCGTGCCGTTGAGTTGGCCAACAACGTCGTCTGGGAAGATCGGCTTATCACGATTCAAACCGTTACCTCACAAGAAGCCGCCGATCTGCCCTTGCGAAAAGACTCGGCGCGCGAGGGCGATTTGAGGTTGATTGAAATCGAAGGGTTCGACTTGACGCCCTGTGGCGGCACGCATGCGTGTCGTACCGGCGAAGTCGGAATGATCGCCGTGCGCCACTGGGAACGAGCAAAGGGCTTGACGCGCATTGAGTTTGTTGCCGGCATGCGCGCGCTCGCCGATTACCGGCGCGCCAACACGACCGCGCGCGAGGTGGCTTCCCTTTTTAGTTGTGCGCGGGATGAAGCGACGCATCTGGCTTCGCGAATGATTCAGGAGAACAAGGAGCTTCACCGGCGCGTGCGTTCGCTTGAAGAGGTCGCTGCACGGGTTGAAGTGGGGGAACTACTGGCTGAAGCTTTACCAAACGCCGCGGATGTTCGAGTTGTCACTAAGATTTATCATGATCGCGACGCTGAATCGTTAAAGCATCTCGCTCAGGCGCTGATTCCTCATCCGAAGACGATCGCCCTTTTGGGTTCACGTGATCAGCAAGCAGCACGTTTGGTCTTTGCCAGATCTGCGGATGCGTCTGGCGACATGAATGTGTTGATGAAAGAAGCGTGCGCATTGCTCGACGGGCGCGGCGGCGGTAAACCGGACATGGCGCAAGGGGG
>JACCVY010000116.1 GCA_013697915.1 Blastocatellia bacterium
ACTCCGCCGGCTACTCGATCGACTCAGATGAAGGTCACTGGAACAGCGGCCGCGATGCGAATGAGTTTCAGGGCTCGAATCTTGGTTATCGCATTCGTCCCAAAGAAGGATATGTGCCGGTGCCGCCAACTGACACGCTCAGCGATCTGCGTTCCGAGATTTCGTTGACCTTGGCAAAGTGTGGCGTCACTGTGGAATGCCATCATCACGAAGTTGCTACCGCCGGGCAGTGCGAAATTGACTTTCGTTTCTCGAACCTTCTCAGCACGGCCGACAATCTACAGATTTTCAAATATGTAGTTCGCAATACTGCGTATCAATACGGCAAGGCCGCTACCTTCATGCCGAAGCCTTTGTTCGGAGACAATGGCTCGGGCATGCACTGTCACCAATCGCTTTGGAAGAATGACAAACCACTCTTTGCCGGCGATGGGTATGCCGGGCTGTCGGAGATGGCGCGCTACTACATCGGCGGGCTTTTGAAACATGCGGCCGCGGTGGTTGCTTTTGCAGCACCCACTACCAACAGCTACAAACGTTTGGTGCCGGGCTTTGAAGCGCCGGTTAACTTGGCGTATTCAGCGCGAAACCGTTCGGCGGCGATTCGCATTCCAATGTTCTCGACTAATCCGAAGCTTAAACGTCTGGAATTTCGTCCGCCCGATCCATCGTGCAATGCCTATCTCGCTTTTTCAGCGATGCTGCTTGCGGGTATCGATGGAATTCAAAACCGCATTGATCCCGGCGATCCGCTCGAGAAAGATATCTATGATCTTTCGCCTGAAGAGTTGAAGGATGTGCCCACACTCCCGGGTTCGCTGGATGAGTCGTTAAAAGCGCTCGAAGCCGATCACGATTTCCTGTTGAAGGGCGACGTCTTCAGCCAGCAGTTGATCGATCGCTGGATCAGCTACAAGCGGGAGAAGGAAATTACGCCGTTACGAATGCGACCGCATCCGCTGGAGTTTCAAATGTATTTCGATATCTAGGAACAACGTTAACGGCGAATGGCATTCAAGTAGTTCAGAGTCCAAGCTTCAGCTTGCTGCGTCTCGCGAAACCGCAACCTAAAGGTTGAACTCTGAACTACTTGAATGCCATTCGTCGTTGAATCGGCGCTGGACTTGGACCTTTGATTTGGTTACGGTGTTAATCCGTTAACCGGATTGCCATAGAAGCCCATTGCTTTTGCATTCACCGCATTCCACTTATCCAGAGTGCCCATCACTCTCACGGGCAAAATGATTTTATTCGTCGTGAGGTTGTTTTGCCTTGCGATGCCGTTGTCAGCGTAGGTGCCGTTGCTGCCGATGGAGAACCTGGTCTCGCGCACCTGCTCGCCATTGTAGTAAACCTTGACGACGTAGTCGCCCGGCATCTGATTGAGGAACAGCGTGTTTTTGTATGCGGTGAAATTACGCAGGTCCTCAGTTACGATGAATTCCACTCTATTGGGCCAACTGAATTTGAACTCGTTCCAAAACAACGACTCATCGTTGCCTCGTTTGTCCGCATAGTAACGCTCGCCCGAATTTACCGATCCACCATCGTCCGTGGTAGCGATCTGTTGCCCGTTATGAAAAAGACGAGCTTCGAGATTGTCGCCTTTGATATCGCCCTTGAACCACATGCGAATTATGGGAGTTGCATAATCCCGCTCAAAGTAGAGGTCGGCGAAGCCAATTGGCAGCTTCCAATCGTAATCGACGTAGTAATCGACTTCGTTCTTATAACGCGCGTCGGATATGGTGGGTTTGTACCTGACGACTTTGAACTTGCCTTGAAACACGGTTGAGTTGTCGCGAATGTTCGTAATTTTTATGCCAAATACTCCTCCCGTCACGACAGCCTTCTTATCTCGATTGGAATCGCTCTCACTCTGAACTAATGAGATTCCGGACTTCTCATCGAAGCCGCCGCGATACTCAAGCGCTTCGCTGTACCATAGCGAACCGTCCGGCATGAAATAGTCGGCCTTATAGCGCAATTTGCTCGAGCCGCCGTAAAAGACGTCGAATCTAATACGAGGCGCCCAACTAGTGTTGTGATTGTCGTTTGGTATTTTCCAATAGTAATCCCAATGCTCTACCTGAATTTCGAGCGTATCCGGCAGAAACTGAGGCGTTGCTGGCGGTTCGGGCTTCGCCGCATACGGACCACCCGATCGCGGGGCAGCGCCAGTGGACGTAGACCGGGGTGCAGGCTGAGGCTGCCCGGGTTCGGAGTCACTCGCTGGTGCTGGTTGGGTCGTTTCAGTTGGCGTCGGCTGCGGCTTTGGTTTCGGGATCTTAGGGATTTTGATAAATTGCGCCGAAGCGGCCGGTGCCGCCAGGAATACCGTCATGACAAGCATGAGAATCACAATAAACGAACGTCTCATTTTCGCCTCCTCTATCATCTTTGGCAGATATCCCACTCTTGGGAAGGTGAATCAGTTTTTTTGGGAAATTCCCGAATCGCTTGTTCTGAAAAAAGGCGCAGGACTCTGGGTGCGACAGAGAATATTCCTTTCACCGTTGCTTGGCAATAGGGATGTGAAATTTGTTGTGTTCCGTAAGTGTGTTGCCAATAAAAAGCTGGAAGCGATGAGGCACGGGCCGCCTCGCTGGGCACTAGGTCGCAATGCAATCACGAGTGATCTTTCGGTAACACGCTAGCCGGACACCACCGTAAGTGACTGGCTCGGCACGGCCCGCGTACAATACCTCCGTGACTTCCAACGCAGAGATTGAATCACTGATTCGTGATCTTCCTGATCCGCAAAGTGCTCGCCTGTTTCTCGAAAATTTAATAAACGAGCGACCGCGAACGCACCAAAAGCTGGTTAAAGAAACTGGCCTGCTTTCCGACGCGCTCACCTTGGCTGCATACAGCCCGCTGTTGGCGACGACGCTGGAACAAAATCCGGATTACATTCCCTGGCTCGCTCGCGAACGCGCTGATACTCAAGTTCGCACTGCCGAGCAGTTAAGAGAATCGCTCGCCAGATTTGCGCTGACGAATTCATCTTTAACGCCTGCAGTCCTATTTGCGCGCTTTCGCCGTCGCGAACTTTTGCGGATCTATTTGCACGACGTGCGGCGCGCCCACACCCTGGTCGAAACGACTGAAGAACTTTCAAATCTAGCCGACGCGATTCTGGATTATGCGCTGAGCCTGGCGCGGCAATCGCTCGATAACAAATATGGCGCGCCACTTTGCGATGATTCGCATGGCCGCATCGCAACGGCCGAGTTTTGTGTGCTGGCGCTCGGCAAACTTGGTTCGCGCGAACTCAATTACGCTTCCGACATTGACCTGGTCTTCATTTATTCAGACGACGGCATGACGGCAGGTTCGGGCGAACGCGACAAGGTCAGCAATCGCGAATACTTCATCAAACTGGCGGAAGCAATCAGTAAATTGGCGGGCCAACCAGCGGGAGAATCGCCTGCGTATCGCGTCGACTTGCGTTTGCGGCCGCACGGCCGCGACGGCGCGCTGGCATCTTCACTTGCTGAAACGCTGAAGTATTACGACAAAACAGCACAGGCGTGGGAGCGGCAGGCCTTGATTCGCAGTCGCACAGCGGCGGGCTTTAACCAGTTGTTTTCGCAGTTCGCCGGGGCGGTACAGAAATATATCTATCGACCTAATGTTTCGGTAAAAGACGCGTTGGCCAGCGTCAGGTTGGCCAAACAAAAAATCGATCGTCAGGTCGAACGGAGCGCGACTGGCTTCAACGTGAAACTGCAACGCGGCGGAATACGCGAGATCGAGTTCATTGCGCAGGCGCTGCAGTTGGCCCATGGTGGATTGGACGAATGGTTGCGCGGCGCGCACACCTTGATAAGTCTGGGCCGTTTGGCCGACCGGGATTTGATTTCGGAGCAAGAACGTACGCAGCTGTCAGAAGGTTATGAGTTTCTGCGTGTGCTGGAGCATCGCTTGCAGATGGAGCACGGTCTCCAAACCCACACCGTTCCTGAAAGCGATGCGCAACGAAGTCTGGTGGCCAGACGAATGGGATTTTCGGGAGCATCTGCGCTGGGACAATTCAATCGAGCATTAGAATTGCACACGAGCAATGTTCGCCGCGCTTATGATCGCGTCTTTGCCGAAAGCCCTGAAGAAGCAAAGGCAGATCGTTCTGTTTTCATTCCGGACGGTGGGAGCGTGAGCGCGAGTGCTCGCGAAGCGACAGTTATTCAACACGCAGCGGCAGTGTTTGCCGCGCATCTCAGTAAACAAACTTCCCAGCAGTCTTCCAAAGGTGCGGAGGTAGATGCGGAAACCATCGCGCAGGTGTTGACTGACACGGCCCGGCGTTCGGCAAATCCGAAGCGCGCGCTGGCCTTGACGGCCCGAGTGGCCGCGTCTCTCACAAAGGCTGAAGACGAAATTGAATTTTCGCGCGACGGCTTGCTGGCGTTGGTTCGCCTTTGCGGAGCGTCCGAAGTGTTCGGCGAAATGGTTGCAGCCAATCCCGCGCTGCTCGCCGTCTTAAGCGGGCCAAGGCGCAAATCACTGCAGCGAGACTATCGCGCGCAGTTACGAGCTTGCGTCGATGGCGAAAAAACATTCGCCGCGGAATTGTCTGCGTTCCGGCGCGAGTGGTCCAGGCTGCTAATTGAAATCGGAGCGCAGGACGCGGCGGGCGAGATCTCGATTGCTGAGTCGAATCATCATCAGACCGAGCTGGCCGTCGCCAGCATAAATGTCGCTTACCTGATTGCCCGGCGCGAACTGGGCCGTCGCTACGGCCGCATTGACGCAGGCCCGCGCATTGCGGTGCTGGCGCTCGGCCGGCTCGCGAGTGGTGGGGTCGATTACGCGTCCGACCTCGACATCATCATCCTCTACGATTCTCTGGTCGGTTCACCGATTAGCTCGCTGACCCGTGATGAAGCTTACGCGCGCCTTTGCGAGTTGATGATCGCCGCGCTCTCGAGCGTCACGCGCGAAGGTTACTTGTATCGAGTTGATTTGCGGCTCCGTCCTGATGGCAAAAATGGGCCGCTGGTTTCCAGTTCGGAAAGCTTTCTGGAATATCTAAAGCAGCGCAGCGCGGTTTGGGAATGGCTGGCATACGTCAAACTCCGCGCGGTTGCGGGAGATTTGGAACTGGGCCGGATGGTTGAAACTCACGCCAGGCACGCCGTCCACGAACGAGCAGCGGCGATGAATGTTAGCGAGTTGCAACGCGAGGCGCGGCACATACGCGAGCGGCTTGAGAAAGAGAAGAGCAGACGTCGGCAAGCAGACGCTGTCGACATTAAGTACGGCGCTGGCGGCATGCTTGATGTTTATTTCGCAGTTCGTTACCTGCAACTGCGCGATGATGTTTCGGATGAGGGTGATGACCGCTCAACTGCTTCGACCTTAGAACGACTGGAGGCGGCGGGCTCGTTGGATTCTCGAGACTACGAGGCACTAAGCAACGGTTATGAATTGCTTCGCGCGGTAGATCATCATCTGCGGCTGATTGTCGGTAGGGTTGCGACTTTGCCTTCCAGCGATCATTCAGAATCCGGAGAGATTGCAAAAAAACTTGGTTTCAAAACGGCGACGGCGCTGCACGAAACTTTGAAGGCGCGCCTGGACGCGATTCGCGAAGCATACGATCGAATTACGGCAGTCGCAGAAATCTAAGGAAATTCTTCCTTTGAACGGCTCTCAAGCCGTATATCCATAAAGCAAGTTATGCAGTCTCCAAGTTGGGAAGGCGGGCTTGCCCCCGCGCTTCTTGCCCATAGCGCGACCTTTTACCGTAGCTAACCAGACGCCCTTACGCCGTTGTCTCCGCACCGCGCGATTCATACCAGCATCTGGTACACCATCGATTTAAGCGCTGGCGCTCCGCAGCGGCATCTTCTGCAGAAGCCGGCAGGCGTCTGACTACTTCGTGTTCCTCTTTTTCGAGCTCACGCCAACTTTTCATTCTGCCTTCGCCACAGCGGGGACAACGGTCATCGGTGTTCATTTCGAGACTCCCTCACCAGAAACCTGACAAAAATTGCTTGTTTACGATCCCTGCTCAATCGTGTAACTTAATGATAGCTTCGTTGTCGAGCAACAAAGCCGCGCGACGACGCATCAGTAAATTGAGAACACGAATAAGGACTGGGAAATGTTTCGTATTAAAGCCTCGTACACAGGTCAGTTGGAACTAAGAACCACGCTCGAACGAGCGCGCGAGTTTTTTGGCGACTTCAAAAACTTTGCCGACTTGATGCCAGGTATCGAGGGCATTCGCAAAGAGAGCGGCGGCATCGCCCGCTGGATCGTGCGCGCCGAGGTGCCGGTGATTGGTTCTGTGCAGGCAAGCTTTGCTGTGCGCAAGACGGAAGATCGGCCCGAGCGGCTTGAATGGTCCCCAGCCGGCTCAGAAATGAAAAACTATTTACGCTACGCGGCCAATTTTGAAGTGCGCGGCCACAACGTGCTGATCAAGGTTTCGCAGCACGTCGAGTTACGCCGGCCGCACGCGCGGGATTTGCATCGCTTCGCAGCGCTTGTAGGCGAAGGTGCTATTAGTTCTGAAATGCAAAAGCGCGTCGGCGAGATGATCAAGATTTTTCTTGAGCGCGCGCGTGTGAAACTGGAAGGCGAATCTAGCTTAGAACAAGAAGCCTAGACCTAACTTGAAAGCAAAAAGAAAATTTTCCATTAATCATTTGACATTTCCCATTTCCCATTTCCCATTTGTCATTGGCTGCGGTTAGGAGCGATGCGCTCTTAGCCGCAGTTCAGTTTTTAGGCATGTAGGTTGACATAAAGTTAGCGTCTGAGGCTTCCGTGGAGAACGGTTCGCTACCACGAGCGGTTCTGCATTGCAGCTTATCGATGTGCCCATTTCGTCCCGTATTATATGACAAATGAGAAATGTCAGATGACGAGTGGTAAATCTTCCTATTCTTCTACGCGAGAGTTTTCACTCACCATGGACAGGCAGGAATGTCTGTCTTACTTTTTGCCTAAGCTAATCATATTCGCAAACATCCGAAAGCCGCCCGGCACCCCGGCGCGCAATTGCCGGTACCACACCATGCTCGTATAGATGTAGTTTCCCTTGCCGTATTTGGCGACCAGCAAGCCGCCGGTTAAAGGTTTCTCACCAGGATCGTTCATCGAAAGCAATGCGGTGAAGTGGTTGTCCCATTCCTTTGGATAATAAAGCCCACGCTCCTGAATCCAATTATCAAAGTCACTCAGCCTGATCTTGTTGGGAAAGTTAAGCAGCGGAGAGGCGGGCTGCAGAAACTTGACTGGCGCGGTTTCATCTGTAACGCGTTCATCGCCCAAAATAATTGGAAACGGCGCTAATTGCAGCCGATTTCGTTTTGGATCGGGATTCCACTCATTCGACTTGTGATAGAAAACGATCAACGTCCCCCCGTTGTTAACGAAATCAAGCAGCTTTGAGTTAGCAGCGATCAACTCCGGGTGTGCTTCGTAGCCGCGGTTGTCGATGATGATCGTAGAGTATGCCGCGAGGTCGGCGGTCTTAATGTCGTCAACTGTTAGCGCTTTGCTGGATACACCTAGTGCCGCGAGCGAACGTTCGATAGTTTGATCAAAACTGGGCACATATCCAACCTGCAACCCGGCCGCGACGCGCGCGTTGCTATAAACGACAGGAACTGTCGCTTCGGTAATTGATGCTTTGTCTGAATTGATTATCGAAATCTGGAGTGAGCCCGAGCGTCGTGGGTCGGGCAGCGTTCTCCGGGCGGGAAGACTCTTCGCTGCTACCTTTTCATCTCGTGTCTCACCGGACGCCATTACCAGGGGAAGCTCCGCAGAAACTCGATTTCCATTTTGACTCGAAACTTCGACGCGCGACGTGCCTCGAAACGGAGTGGCCAGATGATTGATGAGTTTCAATTCAAAAGTTTCGCACCGGCCCAACATCTCCTCGGTGCGCACACAGGGTGACGGTGAAACACTGAGAATCTCAATTGCCGGCACGACCTTAAGTTTTTTTTCGCTGCTTAAGTCAAAGCGAACGCCGTCGATCTCAACCTCGGCATTCGCTACAAAATTGTTTCCAAAGAGAAGTCCGTCGTACAGATGTCTGGCCCTGGGAATTGTGATCTTTGCCGTGGTGGGCGTGACCGTCTCGACCGTTCCCGCGGCTTCTGTATCCGGCAGCAGTTGGTCTGCGATTTTTACCTGCAGGGTCTGGCCCCAGCCGGTAAATGATGCCTTGTCGATTTCTATCGAGCGGTCGCCGTTGTTCTCCAAATTCAGCGTGAAGGTCGTTTTGTTTCCCGGGATCAACACGTCCTCATCAGGTGTCATCGTCAGCGAAATATTTGCGGCTATGGCGAGCGCCCGGTCGAAACGCGCCTTCATCATTTGCGCGCGCTGCTGATCCGGCGAACTGGCCTCAACTCCCGGATTACTCTTTCGCCATTCAATCAAACTCTCGAGCACAACTACCGGCTGGTCCAGGAAGTCGGTCAAGTTCGCGTCCTGAGTCTTAAACGGAGTGATTTGGTAAACCAGCGAATCGGCTGCTTTCAAACCGGCAAGGAGTGGAATCGAATCGGCCGGAAGTGCTGGAGCATTGGGCGCTTCGCGCACCAATTGATAACGAATCAACGGCAACTTTCCCTCTTTGCCCCCGCGCATTCGCACTAGATCCTCAATCGTTTTTGGCCAGGGGCCTTGCGTAGCGTGTTCCTGAAGCGCGTCGAGGGCCTGCTCGGCAAACGAACTATTGCGCACCGGATCAACTTCATTTGGATCGATAGCCACAACTTTGTCGGTGGCGGCGGGCTTGCTGTTGGCTCCAAAGATGCGCACAAAAAGTCTTTGCACCTGCCATGGTTTCAGTTGGCCTAATTGTTCGGGAAAGCGTAGTGGATCGGCAGCGGCATCAAATGCTTCCAGTACGAGTCGGGCCGTCGCCTGATGATGGCCGTGGTCGTGGTTAGTCGCCGAATGGTTAGTGATGATTACATCCGGCCGCAGCTCGCGAATCTTCAGCACCATGCGACGCAACGCTTCGTCGTGACCCCAGACGCGAAACGCTTCGTCAGCCGACTTTGAGTAACCAAAATCCTTGAGGCCAAGGAAATAAGGTTCGGAACCCTGGATGTGCGCCGCTGCCATCGTTTCACGCGCGCGGATTACGCCGAGGTCTTCGTAAAGTTGCGGCCCAACCGCGTTCTGCCCGCCTTCGCCATACGTGGAAAATAAACTGACAGTATGCACGCCAAATTTGCGCTGCAGCATCGTCAGTGTGGTCCCGTCTTCATCATCCGGATGCGCGGCCACGCACATCACCGTAAAAGGATTCGTCAGATCGATGAGCGCCTGATGCAGCTCGGCTTTGCGAACCGCGGGAGTAACCACGGCAGGCGACGCGACAGGGTCCTGCGCTCGCGTCGGACCAATGCTTCCAAGCGATAAAAGAGCGACGATAAAAAGCAAACTAATCTGCCGATATCTTTTGAAAAGGTTTGACATATCTAAGGCTGTATCCCCACTACGATCTTAAGCGCTCAAGTCTTCCCGCCACCATCATGCTAACGGCGATGATCGCCATCAGCACGACGCCGTAAGCTGCCGCGGCGCCCAGATTGAAATCGCGCAACTCCGATGCTATCGCAATCGAGATGGGCCGGTTACTCGGCACAAACACCAACACCGAAGCCACATATTCGCCCAGCGCGATCACAAAAGCCAGCAAGGTACCCGCGACTGCGCCGGGCCAAACCAATGGCAACGTAATGCGGAAAAATCTTTGCCACCAGCGCGCCCCTAAACTGCGACCTGCCTGGTCGAGAGCTTCATCAACTTGTTCCATGCTTGCTTGCACCGAACGAACGACCAGCGGCATGAAGCGCAGAAAATACACGACCGGCAAAATCCAAAACGTCCCAACGAGAATGAAAGAACCGGCGAGTGATGACGGTTTGCCATACGCTTCGGCAAGCGAGACGGCAACCACCGTTCCCGGTAGCGCCCAGGGCACGAGTATCAGCCACGAAAGAAGGCGATGCCAGGTGCGGCGGCGCTTTCTTACGATCAGCGCGGCAACGCAGAAACTCCAAAGCAGGGCCGCAACGGCAGCAAGCGCCGACATCGAAAGGCTGTTGAGAAAAACTTCGCGCGCCGCACTGTCAGAAAAAATCCTTGCGTAATTTGCCAGCGTGTACGACGGCGGCAAAGTTTGCGTGGTCCAACTGCCTTCGCGCGCAAAGCTCACCACAACCAGCGTCAATACCGGCAGCACTAACAACAGGGAAAACAAAACTCCAAAAGCCATAGCAACCACGCGCGCCGAACCGGTGGCGATCGTTCTACGCGTCTTCGCCGCGCCTTTCATCGCTGCTGCCGCAAACCTCCGCGTTCCCTCATAGCGTTGAAAGAAGACGAGCGCGCTCAGCGAAATCACAGCGAGGATCACAGTCTCGGTTAAAGCCAAGGTCAAATCTCCGCGCTGCCGCGCTGTGTAGATCTCCAGCGTGAGCATGCGGACTCCACCGCCAAAAAGTAATGGCGCGCTGAACGAAGCCATTGAAGTCATAAACGTCAGCAATGCTGCCGCAACCAGCGACGGTGTCAGTTGCGGCAAAACGATTCGCGTCAACACGCGCGCTCGACGTGCTCCCAAACTTCTTCCTGCTTCCGCAAGTGCTGCATCGATGCGGCTCAGTCCCGCGCCTGTTAGAACATAGAAAAATGGGTACATCGTGTAGGCATGGAACAGCAGCAGTGCCGGCCAGCCGCGCAGCGACCACGGCGCACGTTCAAGATGAAAGATAGACTGGGCCACGCGTGCCAGGATGCCGGATTCGCCGCAAAGAAAAATAAACGCTACTGTGCCAACCAGCGGCGGCAAAACCAGTGGTAGAGCCGCGAGCGTGGCAAACAAACGCCGTGCGGGAAAAGTAAAACGCTCAAAAAGGAAGGCGAGCGGAATTCCAATTCCGGCGCAAAACATCACTGTCAAAACTGAAATTGCAACGCTTGAGATTATTGCCTTGAGAACGATTCGCTGGGCGAGAATCTCGCGATAGTTCTGGAGTGACCAATTGCCGTCGCGCTGTAACGATTGCAGGACGACGTGAAGATTTGGATAGATGACGCCGTAGAGCAGGACGACGCCGACGATCAGGAGAAGAATGAGACGCGGAGATAGGGCGACGGGGGGACGACGCTGCGAAACCGGCGCGGCTTTGCCGTCTGATGTGCGGTGGCGGCTCTGCCCCACCGTTGCGGGATGCTTGCTCATTTGGGCTACGCCCACGAGTGGGGCATAGCCCCAAAACATTCTAAGGTCATGATGGAAGGTCAGAGACGTTCCACACATCAGACGGCAAAGCCGAGCTGTCGAAGTTATCCTCTGATGCCGCTTCTTCGCCGTAACAGCTCATTCTTTGAGCAGGGAAATTCGCTCAGCGGGTAAGACGGCAGCGCAACGAGTGCCTACAGCAAAAGCATTTGGCTGGAGCACCAGCGCCTCCAACAGCAAACCACCGGCATCGAGCTTCACAGTTGAGGTCGCACCGGCAAAGTTGATCTCGCGCACTTCCGCCGGAATCGTGTTCTCTAAAGAATCCGCCGCGTGCCTAAGCACGACATGCTCGGGTCGAATCGCGAGTGTGCAGGGTTTGTTCAACGGCGCCAGTTCGCCTTTTTGAATTAGAACTCGCAACGTGTGGCCCCCTTGCAAAGTTTTGAACTCACCGGTGCCCTCGTTGCTCGAGCTGAGTCGCATTACCTGAATCAAATTATTTCTGCCCAGAAAGCGGGCGACCGCAAGTTTTGCCGGATGTTCGTAAAGTTCGCGCGGCGCTCCCGTTTGCAACAAACCGCCACCAACCATCACACTAATGCGATCGCAAAGCGCAAATGCCTCTTCCTGATCATGCGTCACGTAAACAGCGGTTAGACCTAAACGGCCAACCAGCTCGCGCAACTCGCCGCGCGTTTCTTCTCGCAAAGTTACATCGAGATTTGAAAGCGGCTCATCAAACAGCAGCAGCGCCGGTTCAATCGCGATCGCCCGCGCAATTGCCACGCGTTGTTGTTGGCCACCGGACAATTCATCCACGCGCCTTTTTTCGTAACCGGGAAGTTGGACCAACTCCAGCGCACCCTTGACGCGTTCTTTAATCTCGGCTGCTGGCCGGTGTCGCGCGCGCAAACCAAAGGCAACGTTTTCCGAGACGTTGAGGTGAGGGAAGAGCGCGTAGTTCTGAAACACCATGCCAAAGCCGCGACGTTCGGCCGGCAGGTCGGTGATATCGCGGCCGTCAAACTCGATTGTGCCGGCGTCGGGTTTCTCGAGGCCTGCGATCATGCGCAGCGTAGTTGTCTTGCCGCAGCCGGATGGACCAAGCAAACCAAAGAACTCGCCGCGCTCGACATCAAGCGAGATGTCCGCGACCGCCGGCGTCGAATCAAAGCGCTTGGAAATATTTTTAAGAGAAAGAAGCGGCATAACTTTTTTGCCAGAGAACTTTATTGCTTGTTGTGATCGCGAATTTCCGTGTCCCAATAGCGCAGCCATTCGCCGCTTTGTTTGCGCAAAACATTCCAGTCGAGTGGCATCGCGTTGACCTTTTCATTCATCCACGCCGGCAATTGGCTGCGATCGATATCCGTGCGCACCGGAACGCGATAGTATTTTTTCGCGGCAAGCACCAGCGCTTCTGACGTGGTCACAAACTCATAAAAACGTTTTGCTTCGGCTTCGTGCTGTGCGCCGCGCACGATGGCAATGCCGTCGGTAATCACCGGCGTGCCGCTAGCGGGAAAGTTATAAGCGATCGGAAACCCTTTTTGCTCTTTGTATATCCAAACGTCGGGCAGGTTCCACAAAGTGATCAGCCCTTCGCGGCGCACCAGTTTCTGCATCAGCAATGTGCCGTCGGCCGTGTATTCATGAACGTTGGCGTCCAGCCTTCGCAGCCATTCATAACCCTTGTCCGGCGTGCCGGCGTCTTTGTAAAAGCGCCAGATCATAGCGCCAAAAATTGCGCGCATAGAATCCGACGGATTCGGGTTCCGGATCAGAACCTTGTCACGCCACTTTGGATCGAGCACGTCGTCCCAGTCTTTCGGCGCTTCTTCCGCCTTAACCGCGTCGCTGTTGTAAACGATGACTTCGGGGGTTTGATAAGTTCCGTACCAATTGTCGTTCGCATCGCGACTGCTTTCCGGAACGTTCGCATTCCAGGTGGGACGATAAGGCGCCAACAGGTTTTCTTCCGCCGCAGTTTGAAAAGTCGTATGCGCGGCGCCCCACCAGAGATCCGCCTGCGGACGATTACGCTCGGCGCGCACACGTTCGAGAATTTCGCGCGAGCCCATGTCGAGAAACTCTACAGTCACTTGCGGATGTTGGGTTTTGTACTGCGCAACGAAATCGCGCAGCATGTCCTGACCGTGCGGGGTGTAGATGAGGAGTTTGTTAGTGGACGAGCCTGATCGGTTACAGGAAAATAACAACGCGCTAAAGCAAGCAATCGTTAGCAATAACTTAGCTGCGCGCATCGAGATTCAAGCTGATTCAGGCTGGGATGTTGGAACGCGCTAATGCTAACACACAACGAACTTCAGCAATATTCTGGCGTGCTTTCGTGAACGCCAGGAAACATATAAACTTTATTTTGAATGCAAGTTGAAACAGGTGTGATGACTGGAAAACGGAAAAACGGAATGGTCAAACGCGGTGGTTGGGAGATTGCCAAGAAACTGCTCAAGGCGATTCCGATCATTGGCCCTGTCTTCACCGTTGGCTTTGCCGGTCACGATATCAAGAAGAAAGGGCTGGTCGCTGGCGCCGTGCATGTAGGACTCGATGCTACGCCGGTGGTGGGCACAGCCAAGAATATTGTGGAGATCTTTACCGGCGACCTGATTCCGGATAAGGCTATGAAGGGACCGCAAGCGGTCTCGCATCGCAACGAAGCCGCGCCGACCGACGAATCAAAACATTAGCCAACCAGCGGCGGCAAGCCCACCTTCCCGACCATGAGCTAATTACAGTTATTCCTTAATGCTTCTCGATTAGGCTTCCAAGCGGGATCAATCACGCGAGTAGGAGAGTCTCAGAGGTTAGGAAGGCGGGCTTGCCCCGCTCTTCAAAACTCTCGAGATCACATATTAGCGTTACTACTCCGATCTGATCGGCGGCCGCTCGGTGAAGGGTTGCGCAGTTTCATAAGCGTGCGCGAGTTTGAAGAGAGTTGGTTCCGACCAGTAACTGCCGAGCAGTTGAAAACCAATTGGCAAGCGTCCCGCAGAAAGTCCGCAGGGAACACTCAATCCCGGAATGCCCGCGAGGTTCGCGGTCACCGTATAGATGTCGTTCAAATACATCGCCAGCGGATTGTCGACTTTTTCGCCGATTAGAAACGCGGGCGTCGGTGATGTCGGCGTAATGATCGCATCGCAGCGCTCAAAAGCTTTCTGAAAATCCTGCTTGAGCAGCGAGCGCACCTGCTGGGCTTTGTGGTAGTACGCTTCGTAATAACCGGCAGAAAGAACGTAAGTGCCCAGCATGATGCGCCGCTTCACTTCGGGACCGAATCCTTCATCGCGCGTTTTGCGATACATCTGTCGCAGCTCCGGCGCATCCTCGGCGCGAAATCCATAACGCACGCCATCAAAACGAGCCAGGTTTGACGACGCTTCCGCGGTCGCGATGATGTAATAAACGGCGATGCTGTACTGCGCGTGCGGCAGCTCAACTTCAACGATCTCCGCGCCCAGCTCCCGATAGACAGCCACTGCCGACTCAACCGACGCGCGTACTTCTGCGTCGAGTCCTTCGCCGAAAAGCGCCTTGGGAAACCCGAGCCGTGCGCCTTTCAGGTCAGCGCTTAGCTCCGGAGTGTAATCGGGAACCGGCACGTCCGCCGTGGTTGCATCGTGCGGATCGCGGCCGGCAATTATTCCCAGAACGCGCGCCACATCTTCAGTGTTGCGCGCAAAAATTCCTACCTGGTCCAATGACGATGCAAACGCAACCAGTCCATAACGCGAGTTGCGGCCATATGTAGGCTTCAAACCAACGACGCCGCACAGCGATGCGGGTTGCCGCACTGAGCCGCCGGTGTCTGAACCTAACGCTACCGGCACAATGCCCGCGGCTACCGCCGCCGCCGAGCCACCGGACGAGCCGCCCGGAACGCGTGACGTGTCCCACGGATTCTTGACCGCGCCAAAAGCCGAATTCTCGTTTGAAGAGCCCATGGCAAACTCGTCGCAATTAGTTTTACCAATTACGACCGCGCCGGCGCCCAGCAATCGTTCAATGACCGTGGCGTCGTAAGGCGGATGATAATCGCCGAGAATGCGCGAACCGCAGGATGTTTGCATTCCCTGCACGCAGATGTTGTCTTTGATGGCGATGGGAATGCCGGCGAGTGGACCCGAATCTTTATCAATCTCTTCGGCGCGCTTCACCGCGCCTGCGCGATCGATTTGCAGAAATGCGTTGAGCGTGTCGTTAAGTTTCTCGGCGGCGTTCACCGAGGCTTCAACGACCGAGCGCGCGGTGTGCTGGCTGCTCGCCATCCTTTTTCTTATTGACTCAATCTCACTCATGCTGCAAACACCATCAACGAGCTACCTCAAACAAATGAAAAATGAAAATCGCGAATTCAAGTTGGGAGGTGCAACAAAAAGCTTGTTTGTCGCTTCGCCCCAGCGGGGCGAGATGTTCATAGCCTGGCGGTCCTTTCTTTACTCCGAAGCTCCAAGGAGCGCAAGGGCCTTTGGCTCTGGCAAAAGGTTCCGCTGCCGGGCTTCGCTCCTAACGGAGCGAAACCTTTGGGTCTGCGCTCGTAGCTATAAACATCTCGCGCGAGCGCCAAGGGAAGCTAGTTGTTTCTTACTGGGTGAAAGTCCCAGTCGAGTAAGGTCTAACCAACCACACGTACCGAGTGTTGCAGCCGTTAGGAGGAGCAGTCAAGGC
>JACCVY010000127.1 GCA_013697915.1 Blastocatellia bacterium
GTGGCGAAGTACAAGGCGTCGACGCGCTTCCTCATCTGGGTAGTTGACTGGAGAGGTTGGGCTGGCGCGAATCCTACCTAACCTTAACAGGAGCGGGCAGGATGTCAGCAGACCTTCGTAGTGTCAAGAGTCGCACAGTCGCTGGTGCGGCGGCTGGTAACCTCACAGTTACTGGCATCAAGAAAGGCGACAAGGTTGTAACTGTTGTAGCTGTCTCTGCGCCAGGTGCAGGCATTGCCAGTGAGTTTACGGTTACGGCTGATAACACAATCAACAACACAGGTGGCACCAGTACTGCTGGTGTTACTGCGGTTCTTGTCCAATGGATTCGGAAAGACCCGCGTGGTGCTGATCTTCTTTAACGGGTAAACGTGAGATGCAACTTGCACTATTACTAGGTGCGAACCCAAAGACGTTTAAGACGGGACCGATTGTTCGGCTCCCTGCTGGATCGTGGGTGGTGCGGGTACACGGCATAAATAGCTCTGTGCTCGCACTATACACTGACGAGGCTGAAATCATGGAATTGGGAAAGACCACAACCTTAAACATTGGTGCACCTACTGATGTTCATGTAGTACCGAAGGTACGTGGTGTCGAAGATTATCTAACGGTCTTGGCGGAGAGCTAATGGCTTTTGACCTGATTGCAATGAGGAAGAAGGTTCGTAAGCCGCTTGGTATTGCGGTAACGGATACCGACCTCACTGACGCAGATATCGACGAGTACTTGAATCTTGCTTATTGGGAGATTCAGGACAAGTTTCCATTCCGTGAGAAAGAGAGAACAGCTACCTTCTTAACGGTCGCTGGTCAGCGTGTGTACCCAATGCCTGAGCCATATGAGGCACTCAAGTCACTCGCTGTAAAAGAGTTGGATAGTGTCAGTGGTCAATTCACGAAGTTGATCAGAATGGACACTGACGAGTACGAGAACAGATACAACTCAGATGATTCAAGTCAAGGTTTTCCAACGCACTACACGCGTGAGGATTGCTTCTTTCGACTCTGGCCGACGCCAGATGTTATTTACACGATGAGTATGAAAAGAACCATCACTCTTGAGGATTTGTCCGCTACACAGTTAGTACCGGAGATTCCTCGTGCATGGTGGGAAGTTATTATATATGGTGCAATCTGGAGAGCCTTTATGGACTACGGTGATTTTGACCGTTCTCAGTCAATCAAGGCACATCAGATTGCACTACTGAATTCACTCGTTCCTGTTGAGTCGAAAGAAGAACAGGATTCACGCGAGGCTTCTGTTGTAGTCTATCGTCCGAGTTACGACTTATGAGCTGCCTCGAAACACTCACGATTCCTGACGATACACCTGTAGACCTACTCTTTGATGAGGAAGAGCCTTGTGCGGATTGTCCCGACTGTACCGCTACACAGGTTGATGGGCCTCATGTGTCAGGTTTGTCTGGTAAGATAGCAATCGAATCAAATGGCTGGTCTGATGAAGATTATGGGCCGTCTAGTCCAGACAACACAGGCTTCTTAGGTGCAGTCATTTCGCCTGATAACTATGCTACTTATGCTACAAGTCATGGAACGATTGCACATGGCTACGGTGATCAGACACAGCTTGCGTATTTTCCAAATCGTACACGCTGGGTACACCTAGACGTAAATGGCGGACACTACGCGTTGAGAGGTACACGGACTGCTGCTGATGTTGCTACACGTGGTACAGATGCACAGTTTGGACCTCAATACACAAAGAAGATTGCGTCGAATGGGTTCAACACGAACATCGTTGATACATGGGCACGGATTCGATTCCAGTTCTCGAAGAATTACCTGTTTGGTGGCGACCCCTCAATCCCACAGCGCGTCAATGCTCCTTTGACAGTCGGTGGACTCACAGCTAACTTGCATTTGATCTTGTGCTTGTACAACGATACAAGTGGTGGATATATGTTCTCGATTCTCACTAGTCTCGAGACTGACCTTATCTTGGGAGTTAAGAAGGTCTACATTCATATCGCCGCGCCTGGATTACCTGAAATCTTTGCTCCAATTTTAGACCACAGACAAATCACAACAGGTAGACCACTTGAGTTCGCAGTACGAACAAAGAGGATTTCATCGTCTGTTGTGTTTCCATCTTATAGCCCAGGTGTATTTACGACAGAGGTATGGTTTGGGCCTGCGTTTGGAACACTTTCTCGCATCTGGAATCGCACACTCACAACATCGGGTGGGTGGGGAACAAACAAGGTTCAATTCATGGCTTCTAGCTATGATCGTGAAGATATGCCTGCTGGCGAAACGTCTAAATGTTATGATATCATTGAGATGGAGACTATTCGAGGTCTTGATCACAGTGACCCATTTGGTCTTTACGGAGTGGCTAACTGATGGATTTCAAAGACTGGTTAGAGTTATTTAAGACAATAGGTGCTGCATCAGCCATAACAGCGTTGACGTTATTGGTGGCTATGCGAGATAAAGTCAAAGACCATGATCGAGAGCTTTATGGCAAAGACGGTGCGAATGGTCATCGAGGCGACCTCAAAGCTGCAAAAGTAGAGATAGCCTTATTGAAAGAATGGCGTATTCGTGAGGAAGCCATTGCACAGATTGAAGAAGAACTGATGAGTGATGTAAAGCGTGTACCTGAACGCTTGCGCGATAAACTTGGGAGAGATTCATGAATTGGTTAACTAAGATTGTTTCGACAACATTGGTAGTTGTCACAGGGTGTGTTATAGCTCTGGCACTTACGTTTTACTTCATGATTGCTACAACTCTTGGCAAAGAGCTAGACCCAATCACACTTGGTTCAATGCTCGCGTTCTCGGCTGCATTTGCAGGAGTCGGTTATAAGCAATTCAAGGCAAAGCGTGAGACAGAGTGGGCAGAAGATGAGGACGGAACTGCATACCGTCCAGGAACTCGTATAACGAGAGACATTCATCCTAGTGAGCGATACAACGCTGGAATCAAGAATCCGGCTGATTTCTCAGATGTGAATGTTATTGACAAGCCAGTGTCACAGGAAAACACACGTATCGTACCTCCTAAGTCGGAGTCAAAGATTGAGGAAGAAGAATGGCCGGAGGAAGGTGCATGAGTTTTTCGTCGCGCACAATGGGAGAGCAGGACTGGGACGAGATTCACTATTTCGTTCCTGGTGAATTCAAGTTTCCTGACAAGATGGGTTATGAGTTCATGCTCTGGCTTGACAGAGTTAGAGCGTCTGCGAAAGTCGAAATGAGGATTACCTCAGACTATCGTAGTCCTCAACATAACGCAGAAGTCGGCGGCGCAAAGAAGTCCTCACATATGGACGTTCCATGTAATGTCATTGACATAGGTGGAGTCTACGAATACTATCCTGAGGACCCAAACTGGAATCGTCATCGGTTCGCAATCATTCGAGCCGCAATGAAGCTTGGATGTGTGAGAATTGGTATTTATCAAAATGGTTCACTTCATCTAGATAGGACAGAAGATCGACGCCCGTCAGGTTTGTGGGTTCGAGTTAATGGTCATCCCTAGGAGTCTATATGGCAAAACGAGTACAGAAGATCTACGCGATAGGCACAGTAAGAGGAAGGTCAACTCACTTCCTTGCCACGCGTGAGACAAACTTCGCACGTGCAAGACATAACGCAATCGAACTCATCAAGAGCAATACGCGTTGGACAGTCGCAACGATATCTGTCGTCATTTTCAACAAGAATGGTACAGAGAAAGATCTGAAAGAAATCTGGCGATCGCGCCCATCGAAGCGTTTCAGCAAGCACGTATTACTCGAGAAAATCAAGTAACTGATGAGTGATGGTATCAATAGAGTTACACAGCAAACGATCGTTGAGGCACCGACTTCTCAAACGGTACTCGAACGTCAGTTTGCACGTAACTCTAAAGACGACACTACACCATCTGTAGAAAATGCAAAGAAGCTTATCTTCAAGAACACAAAAGCTACAACTGTCACAAAGTTTGATAATGGTCAACCAAACCAAGACATCACAATTTTGGGTGATGGGTTTACTACTGTTGCTCATAACGCGACGATTAAGCGAGCGGCTGGTGTCGCTAGTGTTCTCGAAGCTGAACAAGTTTATCAGTTTACCTATTTCGAGGGCGCTTGGATTGAAGAATCAGCTAGCACAGGAGCAGGCGGGGTTCCTGGTGTTCCTGGGCCTGCAGGAGCAGATGGTGCCGATGGTGCAGACGGTGCTGATGGGGTCGATGGAGCACCTGGAGCAACAGGCCCAGCCGGTTCAACCGGTCCAACCGGAGCTACTGGCCCTGCCGGAGCAGATGGAATTGATGGAACAGACGGTGTTGATGGCGCCACAGGCCCAGCTGGTCCGACGGGTGCGACTGGAGCAACGGGTGCTACCGGAGCCACAGGTCCAGCAGGAGTAGATGGTGGAATAGGAGCAACGGGGCCAGCTGGTGCAGACGGTACAGACGGTACAGATGGTATTGATGGTTCAACATGGTATAATGGAGCTGGTGCTCCTGCTGGAGGTTTAGGTGTTAATGGTGATTACTACTTAAATGACTCAACTGGAGATGTTTACCAGAAAGTCGCAGGTGTCTGGGGAATCGTTGCCGTTATCCTTGGCCCCACAGGTGCGACAGGCCCGGCGGGTGCGACAGGTGCCGCGGGTGCAGCAGGGGCGACTGGCCCTGCGGGAGCGGATGGAGCAACTGGCTCAGTCGGGGCAACGGGAGCAACAGGCGCTGCTGGCGCTGCTGGGACTGCTGGAAGTGTATGGCGAGATGGCACAGGAGCGCCTGCAGGAGGACTTGGAGTTGATGGCGATTACTACCTCGATGATGCGACTGGCAATGTATATCTTAAGTCCGCCGGAAGTTACAGCATCGTTGCGAATATCAAAGGTGCGACTGGTGCTACTGGAGCGGCTGGAGCGGCTGGAGCAACTGGCGCCGTTGGTGCGGCAGGAGCTACGGGAGCTACGGGTCCAGCTGGTCCAGGACTTGCCCGAACATCAGTAGCATTTACAACAGCTTCACTTGCTAATCATGGTACGGAGAGTGGCACAATTGTTATATCGTCAGCGTTCGTCATCTACCGCATTAATTGTGATAAACTTTTTCGTATTAGATTATATCGTGCAGCTGGTTTTCGTACAGTAGATGGGCCAAGACCAGCTGGTATCGATCCTGCAACTTATGGAGATACGACTTTTCCAGAAGATAAAGGTTTGTTTGTTGATATCAATTTACCAAGTGGTTCAAATCAAAGCTGGCCGATGTTTCCGCCTGCTGTTTGTGATATGGATGGGGCTAGTACAACTGTCTACTATCTAGTTGAGAATTTAAGTGGTGTGACAGGAACAATGACTTTTACAATCTACTACTATCCGCTCATCTAATGGCAACAAACACTAGCATAACTTTACTGTCCACAAACAGCAGCGCAGTAAACTTTCGAGCGTGGGCGTCATTCATCAGAGATACGTTTGCTTTAGGGTGGACGGACACGGCAGCGGCGGGAGAGATAAATCTTACGACTGTCTTGGCACCTGCCGCTGGTTCGACTTCAATGGGCTTTAAGGTTTATCGCATGGCCGATACGTTGCAGGCCACTGTCCCTGTGTTCTGTAAGATTGAGTTCGGCAGCGCCGCCACCGCAGGCCAACCCGGTATCTGGCTCACGCTCGGAACAACGCATGATGGAGCAGGAACCATCGGCGGCACTATACTGCTTGCGCGCCAAGATTTGCGTGGTGGAGACAACGGCGCAACAGTTCAGACAGCCAACTATGGTTCTGCTGACACTAACAGAATTACATCTAGTATCTTTTTGACTTCCGCTGGTGCAAATCTGTTCTTCTCTATTGAGAGAACGAAAGACTCAACAGGTGCTGATACTAACACTGGATTGATTGTAGCACTAAACAGTCAAGCAGGCTCGCACCGGCACTACTACATACCGTTTACAGGAACGATACCAGCAGTGCAGAACGGTTATCACATCGTACTCACGCAAACTACACCTTCAACTCTCAACGGAAACGTAGGCATCAGCGCAGTAGTTCCGATGGGATATGATGCGAAGCAGCCGGGCATCAACATGATGGTGTGTCTGGTCAATGACTTCGCCAACTTCGCTCTCGTACCTATCACAGTGTATGGAGTATCGCACAACTATCAGCATGTAGGCTCTCAGGTTGCCAGCATGCGTAATCAGGGTGCAGCAGCAGTTGGTGATACGAACACACGCCTACTCATTCGATACGAATAATGGCGACCATCAACAACACATCAGTCTTTAGCTTCAAAGCTGATAACCAACCTAACGCTCCTTATTATCAAGGCGAACATCAACTATCATTGGTGCGCCTCATGACGGTTACTGCAAGTCCATTGACACAAACACAAACAACAGGCCAACTCTGGCCGAAAGGTAACAGATAATGCCTTATACAAATCCTTGGAGTGACATCATTCCTGACGGTGCTGCCAACGCTAACACTGTTGATGACGCAATTCGTCAACTAAGGTTAGACGTTCATGAGCGCATGAATGCCGTTGTTGCTGATTGGACTACTGATCCAGTAGTACCTATTGGTGGTAGTGGTAGTGGTACAGGCGTCAAAGTTGGAAAGGTATTGTTTTTACCTTTCGCACAATGGTCAATGCTCAACAATGCCTACTCTGATCCTGCCGCTGGTAATGAGCGTTTTCTGTACGTTGCAGCAGGTGTAGAAGCATGGTGCCCCGTAAATCTGCCGCCTGATGTAACGATTCGACAGATCGACCTTATGTTCTATCGTGATACTTTGAACACAACAACACTGTCGTTACGTCGTCGAATGTTCACTACGGCAATCGTAGCCGTTGATACTCAGGTAGCTATCGCTGTATCACCGGCGGCGTTTTATATGCAGATACTTACAATATCTGGAATGAGTGAAGTTGTTACTGACCAAAGCTACTACTATCTTATTGCGAAGGGTGCTGGTGGACTTGGCCCAAAGATTTACGCCGCAAAGATCACATACGACTGTCCTGATTCAACCGCAACGCTCTAAATCATGGCAAGACTGATCTCGAAGCCGGTTAAACCGGAACAACTCCCGCGTATCCCGAATATTGGGATGCAACCATATGCGGATGCGCGACTCAACAAAGGCATGGTCACAACAATCGACCCTGCTGAGTTAGAGCAAGGAACTCTTGTATTAGCGAAGAACGCACTTGTGCGCTTTGATAAGACGTTCCGGCGTTACGGGAGCACACTGTTCACACCTGTGAAACCGGACTCGAATCCTGTACTACGATTGGCATATATCAAGCGAAAGGATGGTATTGCTTATACCCTTCGCATGACACCAAAAGGAGTCCACTCACTTGATAGTGCCGCATGGGTTCCAGTCGTAGGTACTCTCTCAGGTACTAAGTTTGACCGGATTCAAACTGCCAATGTTCTTAACGAAATGGTGTTCTCGAACAACGGTAAGAACAAGCTCAAGAAAATTGACTTTACCACTCTCAAGATTGTCGATCTCGGCAATGCACCTACATATCGTTATATCACAGGTTTTTATAATCGTGTTGTTGGTTTCGCACGACGTGATACTAATGAGGTAGAAATAGGGTGGTCAGGAGATGGAAACATTACTGAGTGGAATCCACTAGTCGATGAGTCAGCAGGGAGTGCGCCTTTGTTAGAATCACCTGCCGATTTATCTGACTTTGGAACTGGTATATTCTCCGGCCCAAATGTGCTTATTGTATTACGTGAGCGTTCTGTCTGGCTCGGCACCAAACAACCCATTCCTCAAAACCCGTTCTATTTCGCAGCTAATGTTCCGAATATTGGCTGTGATACTCCTTACTCAGCAGTCTGGATAGGTGATGGTTTAGCATGGTTTGATCGGAGAACAGGTACAGTCTATGCGTACAACCCCGGTTCAGCTCCAGTTCCCATTGGTCGCCCCATCGAGAACAAGATTATCAGGGATATCTACGACCCTGGTGCAATCTTCGCGTCTTACAATAGCGTAGCAAACGAGTATACAATCTTCATTCCTCGTGAAGATAGTTATGTTGATGGCTGGACATTCAACAGGCGTAACAACGCTTGGACGCGTCATGAATTCTATGACATCTGTTCAGCAGAAGAAACAGGTATTTCAACTGGCTTCATCTCAATGGATGAACTTGTTGGTACGTTTGATACATTAGCGGATACGATGGATGAGCTCTCACCACCGTCCGTTGTTACAGACGCACGTATCTTTGGGAGGAACGATGGTACAATCGCCCAAGAAGATGAATCAGCTACAACAGATGCCGCTCATACTGCTTTGCCTCTTGGCAATACTTATGAAATGCAACTGGTCTCCAAGACGTTCACGATTCCAGAGCGTAACATCTTGGTGGGAAAGATTGTTATCGAATATGAAACCTCCGTAGCTGGCGCGGTAACTCTCGAGTACTCATTGGATAATGGTAATACTTGGGTACTTGGTAAAACTGTTACACCCGATACATTGAACAAACCTCGCTTACTCATTCTGCATAAGTTAATTCGTGTACGTCGATTTGCATTTAGATTGCTATCAAGCGTAGGGAAAATTGAGGTATTGGGTTATGAAGTTCACGTATACCGTTCCGGCCAGAGTCGAGACGGCGAGTAATCACGTTTAGCAGGTAAACAAGACAATGACTGCAACGCTTATACCTAGCGTGCCTATTGTATCAATAGAATGCAAAGAGCCAGAAGGGACTGTCATTCGACACGTCTACCCGATGCTTCTAAGCATGGATAATCTCAGGACGTTCTGGGAGAAAGCAAGTCAATTCAGAACACTATTCACTGATGACATCAATGGCGACTTCAACAAGTTCTGCGAGTTATTTATCAGCGCAGATGCAGCTGGAGTACGCGCACATGGCCTGTTTTGGGTAGTTGATGATTTCGTTGGTGTGTTCTACGTCAATTTCATTCGGGAGACTGAAGCACTTTGTCATTACACATTCTTCGACCGTAGACATTTCGGACGCGAAGAGCTGACAAAAGCCATGCTCCGTTATGTATTTACAAGATACGGATTCCAGCGATTGAATGTTGAGGTTGCGGCGTATGCGTCAAAGCACACGTTTGGCTTCACACACGCACTAGGATTTGTTAAAGAAGGTAGAAAGAGGAAGTGTTTGTTGTACAAGGGCGATTGGTTTGATGTTCACCAGTACGGCTTACTCCGAGAAGAGGCTCTAAAAGATGCCCCCGAAAACTAAAGAAGTAGGTGGTGGGCCGGCAACAGGTCTGGCCAATGATTTTCTTGGCTGGTTATCTCAAGGGCTGAATACAGGAACATTCGGCGCAGGAAATCCAGCTGGCACTGATGCTAATGCTGCAACTCGCGGCATGGGAGGCATCCTCAACGATATGCTTGCAGGCGGTGCAGGCAATCTTGGTGGTGCTTTCACTGATATGATTTCGAAGCAGAGCGAACGTGATGTCGGCGGCTTGCGAGCACGTTTTGGCGCTGGTGGAGGTACCGCGTTTGGAAGTGGAGCGCAGTATGCTGAATCAATGCTTCGCTCTGAAACAGCTCCAAAAATGACAGCTGCAGCAGGTGGCTTGCAGATGCAGGCACTCCAGATGCTCTTGCCACTATTTGCTAATATGTCAGGAAAAGGTATCACTCAGCGTCAGACTGTACAACAGCAAAATCCGTGGGCTCAAGCTGCTGGATTCATTGCTCCAATAGCAGCAGCGGCATTCACAGGCGGTGCATCTATTCCAGCAACTGCGGGTATGTCAGCTGGTTCCGCTATGGCAAGTCAAATGACACCAGGAATATTTAATGGCGCATCAAATCTCTTTGCAGGAGCGCCTAGTTTAGGCTCGTATATGCCGGGTGCCGGGCCAGGTAATTACTTACCGCAAGATTCAATCTTCGGCAATACTCAAGACCTTGCTAAGCTCTTCACCCATATGACTGGAGGTGGCTGATGACAATTCCGATGCTGGCAGGTTGGGGTGATTCATTGGCTCCTGTCTCACAAGCCATTGCTGGTTTTGTAGACAAGAAAATGCATCCCAATAAGCATATGGAAGAGGTAATGCAACAAGCGTTTGCACAGAACCCTGACCTCCTTCAGAAGTTTGCTGATTTGGAGAAGAATGCGCCAGGTACTGCTGAACGCTTGGGACTTGGCCGACTCGCAAATATCATCAAGTTCGTGCCAGAATCTGATGAACAGGCACTAGGCAAAGAAACAAAAGACTTGAAAAAAGGAGCTACAGTTGCAGCTCTTACAGCAAGTAAGGCGACGAACGAATACAACGCAACCAAGCTCCAAAAGTATGCGGAGTATGCGAAAGACCATCCTGATGTTACGCTTGACGCATGGTACAAACAGGAAACGGGATCAACCCAGCTTGACATCAAAGAACAGAAGATAAACATCGCAGGAAAGGAAATCGTCTTGAACGAAAAGACTCGTGATGCAGAGCTTGTTGCACACCTTCCGCCTGTTGAGGGTCAGCAGATGGTTGAGGATGTGAACAAGATGCTCCGAGGTCAGTTCACTCCTGATATGGTTCCACGTATAGCTGCGTATCAGAATGGTGTTTACAAAGAAGCGTTCGGTGCACTTGTATCAACTGGCTCCAAGAAGATCGACAACGACCAACAAAATCGTACGCTTGATATGCAAGCCAAAGGCTTAGCTCGACAGGATAGAGGTCTAAACCTTGAGGAACGCAGGGTAAAACTTGCAGAATCAGAAGCTGGTGTTGGCGGCCTCAAAGACTCAAAGGCCAATCTGAAGTTTCAGCGTACCGAAGCTATGCAAGCATTCGAGAAAGGTGGTTATGTTGGGTCGCTCGATGCTTGGGTGGGACTTCTGTTCGATCCTGAAGTGCAGAAACGAGCCAATGGTTTGCTCGATGGCACAATCAAACTACGTCCAGGCGCCGAAGGCATCGAAGATCAAGCCCTACTTCGTGCGGCGCAGGCAAACAGAGATAGTCAAGCGCTACGCACCAGTGCTAATGCGGCCAAAATTGGCAAGCAAATTCAGACAGGTATGTCTCAAGTTGAATCTGCA
>JACCVY010000166.1 GCA_013697915.1 Blastocatellia bacterium
GTGCGATAGCGGAAAGGCTACGATTTATTCATCATGTGTCGCTGTCGCCCGCTTCGCGGGCTCTTGCATCATATATCAACGATCCTGGGGTTCCGCTTCGCTCCACCCCAGGCTTTATGCTGTCGCCCGCTTCGCAGGCTTAATACAAACTGTTCATGGTCTTAATCAGAGGTTCCTTAAGCTTGCTGATTATTCGTATGAACAAACTAAAGTTTGGACTCTGAACTGCTTGAGTTAATATCTTCTCCGTCCCCTCTGCAACCAAACCACCGATCAGACCGTAATAACTTTAAGTGAAATTCATCGAGACTCTGAAACTTGCGATTGCCGCCATTTGGGCGCACAAGCTGCGATCGGCGCTAACGCTGCTGGGGATGATTATTGGTGTCACTGCGTTTGTGGTGGTGGTCTCGCTCATCCAGGGATTTAATAAGTACATCGACGAAAAGATTGCCGGCATCGGTTCGAAATCATTCACTGTGCAACGCTTTAACTTTGAAGATTTCAAAGACCTGGACACCATCGCCGCGGCCCAAAGACGGAACAAAGAATTAACCCTCGACGATTATGAGTACTTGAAAGCCCGAGCCACGCTCATTGACAAGATCGGCGCCAAGGCCCGCGCCAGCCGTTCACTGGTTAAGCGCAGCTCGAAACTGGTGGAAGATGTTCCGGTTGATGGATCGATGCCGGTCATTAGCGAGATCGACAACATCGATGTGGCTGACGGCCGTTACATAAGCGAAGCCGAAAACGATAGCGCCATGCGCGTCGCCTTTGTCGGCATGGACGTGGCCAACGCGCTTTTCCCCGCGGGTTCGAGCACGGCCATTGGCGAAGAGATTAATGTGGCAGGTTTGCCTTACCGGATAATCGGAGTTGCGGTGGCGAAGGGCACGGTGTTTGGCGTTCCCCAGGACAATTTCATCACGCTGCCGCTCAAAACTTATGGCAACAACTTTGGCGGCTTCACGCGCAATCGCCTGCTCTACTTTGAAGCCACTTCCAAGACGGACGACTCTTTTAAGGACGCGGTCGATGAAGCGAGGTTTTTGTTGCGTTCGCGCCGGCACATTAAGTCCGATGAGAAAGATAATTTCGGCATTGTCACACCGGATGCGATCACCGGTTTTCGCGATCGTTTGCTTGGGCCAACTTATCTAGTGGCGGTCGCAGTACCGGGCATCGCGTTGCTCGTCGGAGCCATCGTTATCATGAACATCATGCTGGTGTCGGTGACGGAAAGAACCAAGGAGATTGGCATACGAAAGTCGCTTGGCGCTCGCAGAGTTGATGTTCTTAAACAATTCCTGGTTGAGGCGGTGACGCTTTCGGCGATCGGCGGCGCTGTCGGCGTACTGCTGGCCTGGATCGTCGGCGTGATCATGACGTCTATTTTCTTTCCCACGTATCTTTCGATTGGCGCGGTCTTGTTTACGATATTTGTGTCTGGTGGCATCGGCATTATTTCGGGAGTGTTCCCGGCCTGGAAAGCGGCGCGACTCGATCCGATTGAAGCGCTACGGGCGGACTGAGACAGACGGCAGCGGCAGTCGGCAGGAGCAGACCGCAACTGGCAGGAACAGTAACGAACTTACAGGAGCAGCGAGGTTTTTTTTATCCTGCCGACTGCTCCTGCCGACTGCCGCCTGCTTTTCCCCGGTACACTGGAGGTGAGATGAAACTAATCCGCAGCGACATCTACGAAAATCTTAAGATGGCCCTGGCCACTTTGCGCGGGAACAAACTGCGGTCATTCCTGACGGTCTTTGGCGTGATGATTGGCGTGATTACCGTGATGCTGATTTCCTCGATCATCAGCGGGGTGGACACTGCGGTAAAAAAAGAGCTCGAGTCATACGGCACAAATTCAATCTTCATCATCAAGTTTAATTCCGGCATTCACATCGGGCGTCTTTCGCGCGAAGAGCGCATGCGAAAAGACTTGACTTACGACGATGCGATGGCGCTGACGCAGTTGCCGGCGGTTGAGCTTTCAGTTCCCTTTCTCGACATCGGGAACAACTTCTTCGGACAGAAAATCCTGGTGTCGAGCCCGGGAAAGACTTCCGCTGCAGTAGCCTTGCAAGGCACGCTGCCTGATTTCGAACGTGCCGGAACGCAGGTTGTAAAAGAAGGTCGATTCTTCAGCCAGTATGAAAATGATAACAACGAAGAAGTCGCGGTGATCGGCTCGTCGGTGGCGCTGGATTTCTTTCCTTATGGCTCGCCGGTCGGGCAGGAGATTGCGATCGGTGGACGGCAGTTTCGCGTTGTCGGGATATTGGAAAAGCGTGAACAGTTTCTGCTGGGCGGCGGCGACGACGATCAGAACAACGTCATTTACGTGCCCTTTAACGTGGCGCGCAAACTCAAGCCCGGTTCAAATGATGTCTACATCCTGGCCGTCGCGCGCAAGGGAATGATGGACGAAGCACTGGATCAGATCACAGATCTCTTACGCGTCCGCAGACAAGTGCCTTTTGGAAAGCCTGATAATTTTGGACTGCAAACTGCCGAACTCTTCCTCAGTAACTTTCGTTCGATCCTCAGCGGTGTGGCCATCGCGATGGTGGTAATTTCGTCAGTTGGGTTAATGGTTGGCGGCATTGGTGTGATGAATATCATGCTGGTTTCAGTTACCGAGCGGACGCGGGAAATTGGCGTGCGCAAAGCCATCGGCGCGCGTCGCAGCGACATCATGTGGCAATTTTTGATCGAGGCCGCAACGCTTACCGGGTTCGGTGGGCTGGTTGGTCTATCAATCGGCTGGCTGCTGACTTTTCTGCTGCGTCTATTGCTGCCGTCTTATGTGCCGCTGTGGGCGCCAATCGGCGGCTTTGTGGCGAGCGTCGGTATCGGCTTGATCTTCGGGTTGTGGCCGGCGTGGAAAGCGGCCAGACTAGATCCTATCGAGTCGCTGCGGTACGAGTAGCCACGCGGCATGAAGAAAAAGCAGATTTTCCATTTATCATTTGACATTGATCATTGTCATTGCCAGTAAAAACCGCATGGGCTTTCGAGCGAGTGTCAAGCAGAGTTTAGAGGCACCCCAACAAGCTTTACGCACTTTGCTGCCGCCTAAATGACAATGATCAATGTCAAATGACAAAGGACAAATCTGCTTTTCTTACTACCTCACCAGCACTCAATCCTACATAGCGCCGCCCGTAATACCCGCGAAAGCGCAACGCACGATCACTCCGATAATCCAAATTGTCAGCACGATTCCCCAGGCGGCGCCTGAAGACATCTTTCCGACTTTCTTCAATCCCAAAGCTGCCAGAAATAATCCGTAAAACGCGAACAGGTCGATTGAGCTCAAGAAGGTTCCCATTACCGGTGCTGCCTTTGAGTCAATCAGTAATCCCAGATTCGCCTGGACCAACCCACGCCGCGAAGCGTGCACAATGTCGTAATCATCCGGCGACTTCAAAAACAGCAGCACGATATTCAAAAGCATTGAGATAACTATCGGCGGCATAGCCGAGTAAGTCCAAACTGCCAGCGCCTGTTTATAGCGAAGTTGGCGACCCATCAACATTGAGCCGAGCAGATACAAGGCCGCGCCGACTGCGATGATGAGAGCCACGACAATGATCGGCGAACAGTAGTAGATCGCCTTCACCACGGGGCTGGTTTGCAGGCGGATCGCCTGCTCCTTCTGCTCGGGGGTCATTTGCTCGGCGCGCGGCGAGCTTTCTATAGCTTCCGTTACCATTCGCTCAAAGCCAACGCGTTGAAAAAACAGCGTCGTAAAGGCGAGCAGGAAAATGGTGGAGACGATCGCAGCCGCTAGAAAGCGGGGACGTTCGCGCAGCGACTCGAACACACGGCTGGGTTCAAAGAAGATGCCGGTTAAGGTTTGCCCTGTCGACATTGCGGCCGCGTCGGACATCCCTGAATCAGGTGGCGGCGGGGGCGGTGGTGGCACAAAGTCATTGCTGTTGGGATCGCTCATTGTTAATCCTCCGTTGTTGTTAGAGGACGGGAAGACAAACATCCGTCCGATTCCAAAGAATATTCCAAAATACGCCGATGATACGCGAAGTTCCTTTGCGAGGTTTCAAGGCCGAAACCTTCTACGTTCAACCTTAGAGCTAACTACTTCCGGGCATCCTGGCCCGAAGTTCAGAGTACAAGCTTTAGCTTGCGGCCTCGGCCCTGTCTTCCAAAACTCAACCTAAAGGTTGGACTCTGAACTACTAGCGCTCTCCCAGCCCGGCACGCGAATGCAGGCCACGCTATGTCCCGGCAAAACTTCGCGTAACTCTGGATCGACCCGCGCGCACTCGTCAATAGCAATTGGACAGCGCGTGCGAAAGCGACAACCCGACGGCGGGTTAATAGGCGTTGGTACATCGCCGCCAAGCACAATGCGCTCGCGCTTGTGTTTCGGATCGGGAATGGGAATGGCTGATAGCAGTGCCTTCGTATAAGGGTGCAGCGGTTGCGCGTAAAGGTCCGCTGCGGTAGCAATTTCAACGATGCGGCCGAGATACATCACCGCGACGCGACTTGAGATGTGTTCGACGACGGCCAGGCCGTGCGAAATGAAAAGGTATGCAAGGTTGAATTCCTTTTGCAGGTCCTGAAGTAGGTTGACTACCTGCGCTTGCACTGAGACATCGAGCGCCGAAACGGGCTCATCCGCAACAATCAATTTGGGATTGAGAGCCAGGGTACGCGCGACACCGATGCGTTGCCGTTGCCCGCCGGAAAACTCGTGCGCATAGCGTTTACTGTAGTCAGGATTCAAACCGACTTTTTTCAGCAGTTCGGCAACCCGTTCGCGTCTCTCTTTCTTTGTACCAATCTTATGAATAACGAGCGGCTCGCCAACGATGCTGCCAACTTTCATGCGCGGATTTAATGAAGCGTAAGGATCTTGAAACACAATCTGCATCTCGCGCCGCAACTCGCGCAGTTCATGCTTCCCGAGCGTGGTTACATCGCGGCCTTCAAAGGTTATCTCGCCGGATGTCGGCTCAATCAGGCGAAGCAGACAGCGGCCCACGGTTGATTTGCCACAACCCGACTCCCCCACCAGCCCCAGCGTTTCGCCACGAAAGATTTCAAACGAGACGCCATCGACTGCGCGCACTACATCGTCGCTGCCCTCAACGGGAAAATGCTTTACCAGGCCCTTAACCTTGACGAGAGTGTCGCGTGAGCTTGTAGGTGACATTAGTTGAGCAGTTTGAAATGAATTTTCCATTTACCATTTATCATTTTTCATTTGCCATTGAAGCGCAAAACCGAACGTGAATTCCAAATGCGCCCTTTTCCACTCACGCGTTCCCATGGCGGTCTGAACAAATGAACTAAAATACTCAGCTACCGTATATCTGCAATGGCAAATGAGAAATGATAAATGGTAAATGGAAAATCTTCTTTAGAGCTGTCCTCTCGATTCGCCCTCAACCTTGTGATCGGCCGCCACAGCGGCCGCCAAATCAAACAAAACACACCGGACGCACACCCCGCCGGAAAGATTGTAGAGCGGTATTTCCTCTGTCGTGCAGCGTGGCAGGCGATAGGGACAGCGCGGCGCGAAATGACAACCGGGCGGAAGATCGGTCGGACTTGGCACAGTGCCTTCAATCGTCTCCAGACGTTCAGCTTTCGCAGCGGACGCGCTACTCAGTTTCGGAACTGAACGCAGCAAGCCTTCGGTGTACGGATGCCGTGGGCGCGCGAATAATTCTTCAACCGGCGACTCTTCAACGATGCGTCCGGTGTACATCACCGCTACTCGATCAGCAACTTCGGCAACTACGCCAAGATCGTGAGTGATTAAGAGCACCGCCAACTCGCGATTCTTTCTGAGTTCATTCAACAACTCGAGAATCTGCGCCTGGATAGTGACGTCCAACGCCGTCGTCGGCTCATCGGCGATCAAAAGTTTTGGATCGCAGGCCAGCGCCATGGCAATCATCACGCGCTGGCGCATGCCGCCCGAAAGCTGATGCGGGTAATCCTTAATGCGTCGTGCCGGATCGGGAATTGAGACTTCGCGCATCGCCTCGATGGCGCCTTCGCGCGCCGCTTTACGCGAAAGCTTGCGATGCAACCGCAAGGCTTCGGCAATCTGTTCGCCAACAGTGAAAACAGGATTGAGCGACGTCATTGGATCCTGAAAGATCATCGCAATATCGTCGCCGCGAATCGCGCGCATCTCGCTGTCGGACAGTTTCAGCAAATTCCGGCCATCAAAACTAATCTCGCCGCCAACAATCTTTCCCGGCGGCGCGATCAGGCGCATGATCGAAAGCGCGGTGACGGACTTGCCGCAGCCAGATTCGCCAACCAGCCCCAACAACTCACCCTTATCAATGTAAAAACTCACGCCATCGACGGCACGAACCAACCCGGCCCGTGTCGGAAAGTGGGTTTGCAGATTATTGACTTCCAGCAGGTGTGCCATCGTCAAACAGTCGACGTTTCTTTGTATTCGCCCCAAACATTTCTCAGTCGATTGCTAATCTCGCCGACTGTTGCGTAAGCCTCAACGCTCTCGAGAATGAGCGGCAAAAGATTTTCCGTGCTGCCGGCCGCGGTTTCCAGTTTAGACAAAGCAGTTTCAACTACAGCGGAATCACGGCGTTCGCGCACGGCTCGGAGGCGCTCGATTTGTTGTTGCTCGATCGCCGGATTGACCCGCAACGTAGGTATCGCGTTGCCTTGTTCGCTTTGAAAACGGTTCACGCCCACGACAACAGATTCCTCTTTTTCAATAGCGCGCTGGTAACGATACGCCGACTCCTGAATCTCCTTCTGCACGTAGCCAGTTTCAATCGCGCGCAACATGCCGCCCATCGCGTCAATCCGCTCGAGATAGTTTGAAGCGCGATCTTCAATCTCATGAGTCAACTGCTCGATTGCATACGAACCGGCCAGCGGATCAGCCGTGTCGGCGACACCCGATTCGTACGCAATCACTTGCTGCGTTCGCAACGCGAGTCGCGCGGCTTCTTCGGTTGGCAAAGCTAACGCTTCATCCATTGCATTCGTGTGCAGCGACTGCGTGCCCCCAAGTACAGCCGCCAGCGCCTGAATCGTCGTCCGCACGATGTTCACTTTAGGTTGTTGCGCCGTCAGCGATGAGCCGGCCGTCTGCGTATGAAAGCGCAGCATCTGTGAACGAGCGTCGCGCGCCTTGAAGCGATCGCGCATGATGCGCGCCCATAGCCGCCGCGCTGCGCGAAACTTGGCAATCTCCTCCAGCAGGTTGTTGTGTGCGTTGAAGAAGAATGAAATGCGCGGCGCGAAATCATCAATCTCCAGTCCCGCTCGCAGCGCTGCTTCTACATAAGTGATGCCGTCGGCGAGCGTAAAGGCAACTTCCTGAACTGCGGTCGAGCCGGCCTCGCGAATGTGATAACCGCTGATTGAAATTGTGTTCCAGTTGGGCACTGAATGCGCGCAAAACGCGAACGTGTCGGTAACCAGTCGCAGCGATGGCGATGGCGGATAAATGTAAGTGCCCCGCGCGATGTACTCCTTGAGAATATCGTTTTGCAGTGTGCCTTTCACTTTCTCAAAGGGAACGTTTTGCCGCCGCGCCACGGCGAGATAAAGTGCCAGCAGTATTGCCGCAGTAGCATTGATGGTCATGGAGGTCGAGACGCTGTCGAGCGGAATGCCGTCAAACAAACGCTGCATGTCCTCAAGCGAATCTATGGCTACGCCGACTTTGCCGACCTCGCCGGCGGCGAGCGCGTCGTCCGAATCAAGCCCGATTTGCGTCGGCAGATCGAAAGCGACCGAAAGCCCAGTGGTGCCCTGGGCCAGCAAATATTTGTAGCGAGCGTTCGACTCCTCGGCAGTGGCATAACCGGCATACTGCCGCATGGTCCATAACCGGCCGCGATACATGTTTGAATAGATGCCGCGCGTGTAGGGAAATTCGCCCGGCGGATTTAGATCCTTTTCGTACTCAACGGGTTCGGTGTTGGCTGGATCGAAGGCTACAGGAAGGTCGACCCCCGAAGAAGTTTCGAAACGTTTACGGCGTTCAGCGTGTTTCCTGGTCGGCATTGGTTAGCTTAATATCCAAAGAAGCGGGGGCATGCCCCCTTCCTGATTGCGTTTATCGGTCGAAGCCCATTTAGATTACTCTAAGTTCAGCAAGTATCGCACAAGTAAAACAGTCTCGAGGTTAGGAAGGGGGCATGCCCCCGCTTAGCATGAATAACATTACAGTTACAAAGCGCGGCGCTGATCGCATTCGTCGTGGACACCTTTGGATCTACCGCAGCAACGTCGTGGACGTGAGCGATGTTGCCGGCGGCTCGATTGCAGGAGTACAGGATGAGCATCGAAATTTCATTGGCCAGGCTTTTTACAGTGACAGCTCGCAAATTGCGCTTCGGTTTCTCACACAAACCCGCGACTCAATCGATCGCGAATGGTGGCGCGGGCGAATTCGTGAAACAGCCTCGCGTCGCCGTGACATTAGTCAGGAAACAAACGCGTACCGGTTGATCTATTCCGAAGGCGATCTTCTGCCTTCAATAATTCTCGATCGCTATAACGACGTGCTGGTCTTGCAAACCTTGTCCCAGGGATCCGAAACAATCAAGCCACTGCTGGTAGAGCTGCTGACCGAGGAATTTGCACCGCGCGCGATCATCGAGCGAAACGATGTGCGCGTGCGGCAGCATGAAGGACTGGAGTTGTTAACGGGAACGCTTTACGGCGAGGCGCCGCCGGAGTTTGAAATCCTTCAGGACGGCGTTCGTTTCCTCGTCGCGCCACTTTCCGGTCAGAAGACTGGGTCGTTTCTCGATCAGCGCGAGAACCGTCTTGCCGCTCGCGATGTTGCGCAGGGCCGCGCGCTCGATTGCTTTACTTTCAATGGCGCCTTCGCGCTGCAACTCGCGGGCGCCTGTGAACGTGTCATCGGCATAGACATATCGGCTGAGGCAGTTGCGGCCGCCGGGCGTAATGCGCAAATCAACAACATCACCAACGTTGAATTTCACGAAGCTAATGTCTTTGACGTCCTGCGCGAAGTGGAAACGAGCGGCGAGCGATTCGATACGATTGTTCTGGATCCGCCGGCCTTCGCCAAAAACCGCGCCAGCATTGCCCCGGCTGCGCGCGGTTATAAAGAGATCAATCTGCGCGCAATCAAATTACTTAATCCCGGCGGCGTGCTCGTCACCTGCACCTGCTCGTATCACATGTCGGAAGAATTGTTTTTAAAGCTGATTGCGGACGCAGCAAATGATGCGCATCGGCGCGTGCAGTTGCTGGAGAAGCGAACCCAGGCAAGCGACCACCCGATCCTATTTGGAGTTCCTGAGACTCATTATTTGAAATGTGTGATTGCGCGCGTGGTTGATTGAAAAGCCCGAAGGGCAGACAGTCAATAGCCACGCCCGTGAGGGCGTGGAAGGATTAACCTAGAAGTGAGCGCCGAAGGTGCGACAGTTGTTCAGTCCCAAAGATAGCGCTCGTCGTATTTGACGTCATGCTTTTCAAGTAACGTCAACAGTTCCTGCTTGAACGTGCGCTTGGCGTGATGGTTTTCCTGATTGCGAATGTAGCGCATCACACCATTTTCTGCCGACTTGCTTACACTGAACGCACCGTAACCTTCCTGCCAGGCAAAGCTCCGTAATTGTGAAAAAGACTCGTGAATCCATTGCGAAGAATTTGATTTCACCACGTTGACAAAATCCGCAATGCAAAGCGTTGATGGTAACGAAGCATACAAATGAATGTGATCAAACACGCCGCCTGCGGCCAGTAACTTTGCGTTTTTGTTGTTTAGAATTCCGCCGATGTACGCGTAGATATCTTCGCGCATATCTTTCTCGATCCAAGGCTCGCGTCCTGCAGTGCTCCAAGTGAAATGCACATTCAAGCTAAGATATTTTCCTGACATGATGGGTTCTCCTTTTACAGCCCTACGGGCATTCAAAGAAGACTACCAGCACCCCGCGCCGTGACTGACCTCATCATTGACCGGGGCCTTTCAGGCTTTTGCAAAATATCTTGTAACTCCAAGAAAACTGGAAGAACGAAACCAACTGTCGCACCTTCGGCGCTCAGTCTGATGTATTCCCTTCCACGCCCTAACGGGCGTGGCTATTGAATTTCGGCCCTTCGGGCCTTCGGAAACTTCTTCAGAATACCGATCAAAGTCAGTTATTAGGAGGGTTAAGAAATCAAGGACAAGGCCATTGGGTCAGGGCGTTGGTTGGTATGCCGCCTAACTCTGCGACGTTCCGGTGCGAACACTTTCGGCGAGGCGCTTGGCATCCGGCAAAGCTTCGAGCGCGCGCAACACTTGCGGATCGCTGTCGAGCAGCACGCGTGCGCCGGCATCGTTCGAGAATCCGGCGGTAACAATTTCTTCGCGCAGCCGCAGCTTCACAAAATCCAAATCCGCATCAAGCCGAGCCGTAGTCAACTGCGACTCAGTGTCGGTGCGCACAAAATTGCGAAACGCTTCCAGCACGCGATCGTTGATTAAGTACTCACCCGCCTTCGGGTTTCTTCCGTACTGCACCTTGTCAACTTTGTAAGCTTCGAGGCCGGGAACCAAACCGGCGGCGAGTTGGCGCGTGAACTGAAACGCAGCTTCGGCAATTCTGTTTCGCTGCGGTGAAAACGTCAGCGCCTTGATGTCGATGTCCGGCGTAATACCACCACCGCCATAGAAGACGCGACCGGCCGCTGTCTTCACTGCCGGACCACTCTGCGGATGCGGCGTCGGCGAAGCTTGGGCAAGCGGTGAGTCACCCGACTTTGAGGGCGACCCCGCCGGCTGCGGCTTCGTCGGTTCCTCGTCGTGCCTTGTGTAATAGTCGTAAAGCGAGCCGCTCGAGTAATCGCGTTGTAACGACCGGCCATACGGCGTGTAGTAACGGGCGGTCGTCAACGTCAGGCCGGTATTAAACGGCAACTGGAATACGTGTTGGACCAGGCCTTTGCCGAAACTCGTTTCGCCGACAATCAGGCCGCGGCCATGGTCCTGGATCGCGCCGGCAACGATCTCAGAAGCCGATGCCGTGCCGCGATTAATCAACACTACCAGCGGCACATCTTCCGGATCAGAGCCACTCGATTTGTAGACAATTGGATCGCTGTATTCCGTGCGGCCCCTGACGGACACTACAACCTGACCTCGTGGCAAGAACTCGCTGGCAACATCGATCGCCTGATTGAGTAGTCCACCAGGATTGCCGCGCATGTCCAGCACCAGCTGGCGCATGCCATCTTTCCTTAGTTTGCCAATCGCCTCGCGCAACTCTTCGTCGCTGGTGCTTTGAAAGCCGCCCGTTAGTCCAACATAGCCCGTGCCTGGTCGCAGCATGTAGGCGTTGCGGATTGAAGGAAGGGGAACCGAATCGCGGATTATCGTAAAGCTCAGCGCTGCTTCGGCGCCGGCGCGATCGACTTTCAATGTAACTGGCTCGCCACGACCACCGCGCACGTTTTTCGAGACCTGCTCGCTGGTCCAATCACGCGCGTCTTTGCCATCCACTTCGAGTATGCGATCGCCATAGCGCAATCCCAGACGACCTGCCGGCGTGCCTTCGACTGCGGACTGAATATAGACGCCGTCGCGATGCTGAACGATAGTTACGCCAATGCCGTAGAAACGCGAATCCTGATCTTCTCTGAGTTTCCTGAATTCGTTGTAGGGAAAATACATTGAGTGAGGATCGAGCGTCGAAAGCATGCCCTGAATCGCAGCCTGCGTAGCCTTTTCGTAATCAATTTCGCCGGCATACCGGCCCGAGATGGCTTCGATCGCTTCGTTGTAGTCCTTCTCAATGTCGTCCGCTTGTGTATAGGAGACGGCGCTGCTGGCTGGCGCGCTATAGCGGAAACGCCGGGAACGGCCGATGGTGCCGCCAACGAGCGCCGCAATCAACACGACCGAGCAGGCAATGATGGCAAATCTCTTAGACATAGGTATTAACCTTCGAACACTCAGCAAACCTAAGGAATATTAACACAAGGGCGCAGTTTTCAACTCCCGCCGCCGCAGCCAGCGCAGTGTGCTATATTCGCGGCCAGCGCCACGCATCGATCGCATGACACTTTCCCTGTCCATTGTTGTTCCTGCTTATAACGAAGGAGCGCGCCTGGCAAAATCGTTGCGGAACATCGTGTCCTATCTGAAAGACTATCCGGCGGATTCCGAGTTGATTGTGGTTGACGACGGCTCCGCGGACAACACGGCCAACACCGCACGGCAAGAGCTGAATGCATCGCAAAACGTACGCACCTCAGTCATTAGCTACAAATCAAATTTGGGAAAAGGTCGTGCGGTAAGGTTAGGACTGCTCGCTTCGCGGGGCGACATTGCTTTGTTTACCGACGCAGATCTTTCTACTCCAATTACTGAGACTCCTAAACTGGTCGATCCGATAGCGCGCAACGAATGCGACCTTGCGTTTGGATCCCGAGCGCTTGATCGCAGTTTGATTGGCGTGCACCAACCCTGGCGCCGCGAGCAGGGCGGCCGGGTATTTAATCTTGCCGTGCGTGTCGCAACGGGTCTTCCCTTCTGGGACACACAATGCGGCTTCAAAGCGTTTAGCATGAAAGCCTGCCGGCCAATCATCGAAGGAGCAACTATCGATCGCTTCGGGTTTGATGTTGAACTGCTTTATGTTGCGCATCGTGCAGGTTTGCGACTGAAGGAAATTCCGGTGCGTTGGGACCATGCCGAAGGCAGCAAGATTAGTTTTGCGAGCGATAGTGTAAAGATGCTGAGCGAGGTTGGCAGAATTCGCCAGCAAGCGCGCCGCGGAGTTTATGATCGAGCCATCAGCGAAGTGCGTGCGCTACAATAGACGCAAAAGAACAAGTGACTGCCCGACTAAACGTAAACATCGATCACGTTGCAACCGTGCGCCAGGCCCGTCGCGCACCTGAGCCGAGTGTCGTCGCTGCGGCCATGGTCTGCGAACAAGCCGGCGCAGACGGCATCACCGTTCATCTGCGCGGCGACCGCCGCCATATTCAGGACGATGACATTCGTTCGCTGCGTCAATCTTTAACCACCTATTTGAATCTCGAGATGGCCGCGACTGAAGAGATGCTGAAGATTGCACTCGAGATAAGGCCAGACGCGGTGACGTTGGTTCCCGAAAGTCCGAATGAAATAACGACCGAAGGCGGTCTGAACGTGACGGCAAATATCGCCATCGTCCGCGCGGCGGTCAGCCGGCTGCGACAAGCGGGAATTCTTGCCAGTCTCTTCATCGATCCGGATACAAAACAAATCGAAGCAGCGCATGAAGTCAACGCTCACCAAATCGAGTTATGCACCGCGCCTTATGCCGATGCGACTTTGGGCGCGCGTGGTTTTCATGGCGAAGGCGCTCTGCGCGTGGGTCAGGAATTGAGAAGACTGCGCGAAGCCGCGGCCCTGGGAATGCAATACGGAATACTAATCGCGGCGGGCCATGGCCTGACTTACCGCAACGTCGGCGCAGTCGCAGCAATATCCGACGTTACCGAATTCAATATCGGTCACAACATCATTGCGCACGCGGTTTTTGTGGGTTTGGAAAGGGCGGTCAGCGAAATGCGCGACGCCATTTATTTGGGAAGTGGCCTCTAGGTTTGAAAATCGTAAAGTCACGGCAAGCCGTGCCCTAACAATAGGAACCTTTCTCGCGGCTTAGTTTCTCGTTAAGTCGGCAAGTTGCAAACGGACCATTGAGCGCTCGAGTTTGGCGCGGGCCGTTTCAAAATCCTCTTCAGTTCCAGTCCAGGCGGTTAACTGCTTTTCAACATGTTCGCGAGCCAAACGCGCGCGTGCCTTATTAATCTCTTCAGGCCGCTCGGCAACTTCCGCCAACACCGAAACTGTATCGTCCTTCACTTCAACAAAGCCTCCGGAAACGTGAAGCTGCGAAGACTTGCCGCCAGTCGAATATGCCAGCACGCCGGTTTGTAGTTGAGAAATCAGAGGCGTATGGCCCGGCAGAATGCCCAGCTCACCGCCGAGTCCCGGCACCGTCACCATGTCGACAGATTCCGAGAGCACTTTGCGTTCGGGCGTTACTACTTCTAATTGCAATTGAGCCATAACGAGCAAGGATGAAGGCGGAAGGATGAAGGATGAA
>JACCVY010000195.1 GCA_013697915.1 Blastocatellia bacterium
TTGTTCCTTTGACTGCTTCAGTCGCCCTCCGGGCTCCTTCAGCAGCCAAAGGAACAGGAACTAAATAACTTTCTGTAAATGATGTCATGGCACTTTTCGGTGTAAACGATGTCATGGCACTTGAGACTTAGGCCATATGATCTGCGTCACACGTTTGCCACCCGTTTATTGGAGCGCGGTGTTCACCACTATGTCATTTCAGCGTTGCTGGGACACTCAAGTCCGTTGGCGGGTGCGGGCTTTGGCTCACGCATGACTCCCGGTTATGCGCACGTCAGTTGGGAGACAATGGTGAAAGCAGTGGAGGTCTTGGAACAGCCGGTTTTGCCGGATCAAAACGTTTTCAGTTTGTATTCCGGCAAAATTCCGGCAAATCCTGAAAAGGCCCAAAAAGCTGTTTGAGGGGAACTACGGTAAACTGTTGAAGTAAATGGCTATACATATGGTAGGCGCGTGGGGATTTGAACCCCAGACCCCTACCGTGTCAAGGTAGTGCTCTACCCCTGAGCTACGCGCCTGCAAACCATTTCAATGTTCGTCCTATATGACCGACGAAGCGAGGGCCGAAAGTAGCAAACGCTTTGCGCACGTGTCAAGGATGGGCACTTGAAAGGCAGAACAGTTGCGATGTCATTAACGCCTTTACTATTAGCGCGATGGATTTGGTTCGAACGAATAGGAACAAGCTGGTATGTTTATCCTACCTCGTCGCTGCGGCGCGTTCCCACTCTTCCATCAACTCAGTCAGGCGCGATTGCGACAGCTCATATTCGTCGTTCAGCTTTACGAGCCTGGTGATGTCGCGCGCAACTTCGGGCTTGGCCATTTCTTTTGACAAGTCCGCAAGTCGCTTCTCAAACTCAGCTACTTCCCTTTCAACAATCTCCGCGCTGCGCGCTTTCTTGATGACCTTCACGCCCGATGACCCAGCCGCTACCGCAGGTTGCACTGATTTCCCTTTCCCGCTACCCGGCCGACCGGCCCCCGACTTTCCTTTACTGCGACCGGACCCACCCGCTACCGCTGGCGGTACTGACCTGCCTTTCGCGCTTTGGCCGGATGGAGTGGACTTCCCTCTCGCTGCGTCTTCAAATGAATCACCCTCAGTTTCTAAGCTGCCACCGGTTGCTGCCTCTGATCGGTCGCCTGATCCGGACTGGCCCTTGCGGCGTTGCGATCCGGACTCCGCCGCAGACGCTCGTGAATTTGCTTTCCAGTCGTGATATTCGGTGTAGTCGCCGTTGTAATGTTCAGCAGCGCCCTCGCCATGAAGCGCCAGAATTTGCGTGGCCACCTTATCCAGGAAATAACGATCGTGGCTGATGGTAATGATCGTCCCTTCGTAAGCATCCAGCGCTTCTTCCAATGCTTCACGTGACGGAATGTCCAGATGGTTGGTCGGCTCGTCCAGCACCAGCACGTTGACGCGCGAATAGATCAATTTCGCCAACGCCAGTCTTCCCTTCTCGCCGCCGGACAGATCACGCACGTGTTTGTAAACGTCATCGCCCGTAAAAAGAAACTTAGCGAGAAACGTGCGCAGCTCGCCGGCGCTGGCGCTTGCGGGCGCAACCCGCCTTAGTTCCATGATGATCTCGTTGCGATCGTCAAGGTCGTCGAGTTGCTGTGCGTAGTAACCGATTTGGACCTTGGATCCCCAACGAATTTCACCAGCCAGCGAGGGGATCTTTTTCAGAATCGTTTTCAGGAATGTCGTTTTACCGGATCCGTTGGGACCAATGATGCCGAGGCATTCGCCGCGTCGCAAAACAAACGAAATGTCTTTGGCAAGAATGAGGTCACCATAGCCGACGGCTGCTTCTTCGACCATCAACACATGATTGCCGGCGCGCTCGATCGATTTGAGACGAAAGTCGCCGGAAGACTGGTCGGCGCGCACTGCGTCAAGGCGCTCAAGTTTCGCCAGCATCGTACGGCGCGACTTGGCTTGTTTGGTTTTCTGTCCAGCGAGGTTGCGGCGAATAAACTCTTCAGTCTTGGCAATCAGCTGTTGCTGATTGTCGTAAGCGCGCTGCTGCGCCTCGCGCCGTTCTTCGCGCTCGGCGAGATAATCAGAATAGTTTCCTGTGTAGCTGGAGGCTTTGCCGTTTTCGAGTTCGATAATTCGCCGACAACAGCGATCCAGAAAATACCGATCATGCGAAACTATGACGAACCCGGCGGAGTAGCTTTGCAAAAACTCTTCCAACCACTCAACTGCGTTGACGTCAAGATGGTTTGTTGGTTCGTCCAGCAACAGCACGTCCGGCTCCGCCAACAAAAGACGAGCGAGACCCAGACGATTTTGTTGGCCGCCCGAAAGTTTTTCGGTTTCCATTTGCCAGGTAGTGCGGTCAAACCCCAACCCCTGCAAAATCGCTTCGGCTTTCGCGCCGTACTCAAAGCCGCCCTCTCGTTCAAACTGGTGCTGCAGATCGCTGTAACGCTCGAGCACTTTGTCGAGATCTTCCGGCGCTTCGGCCATGCGATGCTCCAGCACGTGCATTTCGTGTTCGATCTGCTGGAGATGACCAAACGCCGCAAGCGCGGATTCATGAACAGTGGCCCCGGGTTCGAAATTCACATGTTGGGCTAACAAACCCAGACGCACGCCGCGCGCGCGCACGACATCGCCCGCATCCGTCGTTTCCTCGCCGCTGATGAGGCGAAAAATCGTAGTCTTGCCGGAACCGTTGCGCCCGACCAGACCGACGTGCTCCCCGGGATTTATTTGCAGCGTAGTGCCGCGCAGGACATCCTGCGTTCCATAAGACTTGCGAACATCGGAAAGACGAAAAAGCATTGCTAATATCCGACAAGCTTCAGCTTGTAAAATGACGACGACAAACTTTTGGTTTGAAGTCTTTCTCCCTCTCCCTTTGGGAGAGGGTTGGGGAGAGAGGGCTTGTGCGCGTCAAGCTTCCCACCCTCCCCTAACCCCTCCCAAAGGGAGGGGAAGAAACCACGCAGCTTTCAACAACTTGTTCAGACGCCTTAAAGTTTGTCGACATCGGTTTTCTGAACCTTACAAAAAAAGAGGTGCGGAGCTGAAGAAGCCTGCCGCACCCGCGCAATTGTTTGTAACAAAACTACGGCCTGGCTGCGCTTGCCTTGGGACTCGCTGCCGGCGACGCGGCAGCGGGCGCTACAGTCATCTGCGGAGCAACCGTAGAACTGGCCGCCGGCGAAGCTACCGCACCGGGCGATGCCGGCCGCAGTCCCAGATTGCTGGGATTGTTCAGCATTGTGCTGGCCAGGTTGTTTACGATCTTGGCTTCGTTGGTTGCCACTTCAAGTAGCGCAGCGTTCAAAATGTCGCCGCGCTGCTTGATCAAAGCCTGCGTGATTTGTTGCCGCACGCCCGGACTCTCAAGCGTCAGGTTCTCAGTTGACAAACGCTTCTCTTCAAGCTTGAAGACGTACCATTTGCCGGTCGTGAAATGGACCGGCTCGGTAGTGTCGCCCACTTGCATTGGACCAAAAAATCTTGCAATCAATTCCGGCGGAAACGAGTTCTGCTTAAGGTCGTCTTCGGTTGCAAAGCCAATATCGCCGCCGCGTTGCAAGCTGGTCGGGTCTTCACTTTTTGCACGGGCCACAGTTGCAAAATCAGCGCCGCTTTTCAGCTGTTGATAGATGTTATCAATCTTGAGCTTTGCTTCCGTGTCGCTTTTGGCGTCGTTCTGTGTGATCCCCTGCGACGAATTATCCGCCGGATCAATGACAATCATACCCAGGGCTACGCCGCGCGAGCTCACGAATCTTTCCCGGTTGCCGTTGTAGAAATCTTCAACTTCCTTATCGTTAACAGTGATCTTTGAGTTGTACTTGTCCTGAAGTTTTTTAATAGCAATATCTTTGCGCGCATCTTCGCGTAAAGATTCCATCGTTAGATTTTGTGCCGCAAGATTCTTCTGAAAGTCGTCATCAGTCATGCCGCTTTGCTGTTTTTGCGTATTGATTGCGGCGGTTATCTCATCTTCAGTGGGCAGCAGTTTTTCCCTGTCAGCGCGCTGAAAAAGCACTTCCCGCTGAATCAGTCCGCCAAGAACCTGCAGACGCGCCTGGGCCAGTTCCAATTGCGAAAGCTGCGCCTGCTTCCCGCCGGCTTGTTGGCTAATCTGGCGCTCTACTTCAGCCAGCATGATGTTTTTTCCGTTCACGGTTGCCGCCACCGTGCTGTCCTTATTTTCTGAAGTGCCGCTGTTGCTACACGCGACAAAGAGCGCAGCCGTTAAGGCGAGCACCGTTGCGGCGCTAATTAATCTGACGGTTGTTTGCACTTTGGATAGTTGCTCCTTTAAAGATTTGTGGCGACTGCTGGGCCGCTGCTTACTTGACCATCGCGAAAATGGTCTGTTATAAATTTCGTTTCGATATTCGTCGCTGGTCCCGTCCTATTGCGCGGCCGCCAGTCTTAAGCTTCGGAGGTATTTACATATCATGGCTAAACGTTGCGAAGTCTGCGGAAAAGGTCCGCAATTTGGAAACAATGTTTCTCACGCAAACAATCGAACGCCGCGGCGTTTTAATCCAAATCTGCAGTCCATTCGCGTGCAATTGCCCAAGGGCAGCGCTAAGCGGATCAAGGTTTGTACCCGCTGTATCAAAGCCGGTAAAGTGGCCAAGGCCGCCTAACTTTTCTTAATCCTGGTTTCGGCAACCGGCTGCTGGCTCCGAGCTACGGCCGGTTTCTTAATTTCTCAAGACAAAGCAATCGCTTCGATCTCCACGCGCGCATCCCGCGGCAGACGCGCCGCCTCAATCGTTGCGCGGGCCGGTGGTTCCTCGGCGAAAAACTTTCCGTAAGCCTCATTCATCGCGGCGAAATCTTCCATATCCGCGAGGAAAACCGTGGTCTTGACGATTCGATTCAAGCCGCTGCCGGCAGCTTCCAGCACGCGCGATAAATTCTTTATCACCTGTTCCGTTTGCTCAGCGATACCGCCAACAACAAACTCTCCCGTTTCCGGGTTGATCGGTATCTGTCCCGATGCGAATACAAATCCATTCGACTTGATCGCCTGTGAATACGGCCCAATGGCTTTGGGAGCTTGCTCGGTTTGGATGATCTGCTTCACGGTTGCGAATGCCTCGAATTTGGACGCTTAAACGAAAAGCGTGATTCTAACAGATTCATCTAAAGCAGGGCAAAGTTGCCTTGAAGACAAACAAAAGCGGAGCACCGCCAACCGCAGAACAAATTTGGCCGCGGATTTTCGCAGATCGACATGGATAGGAAAAACTACAACGAGAAAAATGTGGTTTGAATATCTGAGGGAAGCGGCCTAACTCCGCGGCCGATCAAACGATGCCCTGCATTCTTTCGACGTCGAGCACACCGGGCACGCCTTTAATCGAATTGATCACCTTATCGAGATGCTTCACGTCAAACACTTCGACAGTCACTTCAATGTGTCCCTTCTCGTCATTAGCCACCGAGGCACGCGCATCGCGAATGCCGGTTTTCATATCTGAGATCGCGCCGGTAATGCCGGCAATCATGCCGGTGCGATTTTCTGTAACGGCGAGCAGCTTAACTGCGTAGGCGGTCGTCTCAGGGCGGCCGGCCCATTCGACGTCCACAATGCGTTCGCGATTAACCATTAACGAGGCAACGTTCTTGCAGCGTTTGGTGTGGACCGCGACGCCTTTACCGCGCGTCACGTAGCCGACGATTTCTTCGCCGTGCAGCGGGTTGCAGCAGCGCGCGCGCGTTACCATCAAGTCATCGACACCACGCACGACGATCGAGTCGTCACCAAATCGAATCAAACGTTTGACAGCACGAACGCCGCTGCGCAAGCGCGATTCTTTTTGCTTGTCGAGCTGTTCAAACTGCTCTGGTCCAAGATACTTCGCGATCACGTTGCGCGGGATTAGTTTGCCGTAGCCAATGCCGGCAAGCAGATCTTCCACGCGACCGTAGCCGTATTCGCCGGCCACGCGTTTCATCTCGCGGTCACCGTCGCCAAAAAGCTTTTTGGAAGAGAGCTGAAAACGCGCCGCTTCTTTTTCAAACAATTTGCGGCCGATTTCGATCGACTCGGTGCGTTGCTGTTCTGCAACCCAATGACGCACGCGATTCCTGGCCCGCGAAGTGACGATAAAATTCAGCCAATCGCGGGAAGGATGAGAGTGCGGCGATGTCAGAATCTCAACCACATCGCCATTTTGGATTTGGCTGCGCAGCGGCACGATGCGGCTGTTGATGCGAGCGCCGGTGCAGGTGTTACCTACTTCCGAGTGAATCATGTAAGCGAAATCAATCGGCGTGGCGCCGCGCGGCAATTGGATTACCTTGCCCATGGGTGTGAACGCGAACAGGTCTTTGGGATAAAGATCGAGCTTTAACGAGTCGAGGAAATCCCGCGAATCCTTTACTTCCTGTGTCCACTCGACCAATGAACGGAGAGCCTGAAAGGCGGTATCGTCATCGTGCGCGCCCCGTCTACCTTCTTTGTATTTCCAGTGGGCCGCGACACCTTCCTCCGCAATCTGATGCATTTCTTCAGTGCGAATTTGTACTTCGAATGATTGTCCGTCAGAACCGATGACAGATGTGTGCAGCGACTGGTAAAGATTGTCGCGCGGCGTAGCGATCCAATCTTTAATGCGACCGGGCACAGGTCGCCAGGTGTTATGAATTACTCCCAGCGCCGCATAGCAGTGCCTTACTTCATTGGGAGTAATCACTCGCGCAGCTACCAGATCGTAAACTTGATCAAGATCGATCTTCTGTCGCTTAAGCTTTTTCCAAATTGAGTAGAGACGCTTGACCCGACCTTCGACGCGCACGAACGGCACTTCCGCTTCGTTCATCTTTGCTTCGATCCGTTCGGTTACCCCGCTAAGGAATGCCTCGTTTTCCTGCCGGCGTTTTTCGAGTTGTTCGGTCAGTTCGCGGTATGCGTCGGGATGTAGATGACGAAAAGCGAGATCCTCAAGCTCCCCGCGCAACTTACCCATTCCCAAACGATGCGCAATTGGAGCGAAGATCTCCATCGTCTCTTCGGCAATGCGCTTTCGTTTTTCCGGACTTAGATATTGCAACGTGCGCATGTTGTGCAAACGATCAGCCAGCTTGATCAGCACAATACGCACGTCATCGACCATAGCCAGCAACATCTTGCGCACATTTTCCGCCTGCTGCTCTTCCCGCGAAATGTTGCTGATTTGCGCTATCTTGGTCAGACCGTCAACGAGGTGGGCAATCTCTTCGCCAAAATATTCGCGGATAGTATCAAGGTCTACCAGCGTGTCTTCGACGACGTCGTGCAACAAACCGGTGGCAACGGAAACCTCATCAAGTTTCATGTTGGCAAGGATGTTGGCGACTTCGAGCGGATGCACCAGATAAGATTCGCCCGAGGCACGCTTTTGGCCTTTGTGTTCGCGAGCGGAGAAAAGATAGGCGCGCCGCAACAGATCCAGGTTGGCCTGCGGGTGATTGCTGGCTACGTTCTCAACGATTTCTTCGATTCGAATCATCTAAAGACGGCACCACGGTCCGGATCGTTCATTGAACAGGCAAGGGGCATAGTTGAGTATAACAAAAAGGTGATGCCCGACCCGAAAGTCGAGCATCACCAGAAAAACGTAAAAGGAGATCGCAGGCTTACTTTTTGGCGGGCGCAGCTGCCTGCTTAGCTTCCTCCGCTTCTTTCTTCTTTTGATTTGCTTCGCTCAGCGCCATGGTCCGCTTCTGGGCAATTTCGCGTTGCTTATCGAGCTCAGCAGCCTGCTCTGTCTTTCCGTCCATCTCAGCAAGTTTCTTAGCTTCGAGTAAGAGATTAGTTTTGTAGGACCAGGCAGACTCGCTGTTCGGGTCAAGCTTGATGGCATTCTCGATCTCTTCAAGACCACGCTTCACGCAAGCCTGGGCAGTCTCAAACTCTTTTTGGTCACTTGGTTTTTTGTAAGCAACGCTGGCGCGATTGCCCGCGTTGAGTGTAGTCGTCTTGTTGGCCGGCAACTCAGTCATCTTAAACGAGCAGTCCCAGTCTTTGCTGGCTAGCACGATGTAAGCCTCGGCGCGTTTTTCCGGCTCGATGCTTGTGTCGTTTGCTCGTGAAGAGATCCAGGAGCGCAATTTGTCTTCGTCCTTGATGGCTCCGTAAAGGTAAGCAATAGCTTTGTAAGCTTCTTCGTTCTTGGGATCTTTTTGGAGTATCTGCTGATAGGCCTGAATAGCTTCATTGGCCTTGGCAGCGTTTTCAGGAGACTGCACACCGGGACGATATTGCGCGTGAATAGTGCGCGCAATGAAGGAAGGGGCGCTCTTGCTGTTGGGATCGAGTTCAAGAGCCCTACGCGAATGTTGCTCAGCCTCGTCAAAATGGCCTTCGCGATAAGTGCGCGCAGCTTCGTTCAACTCATTCTTCGCCCTTATTCGGTTGATCATCCCGCAGCCGGAACTTGTTACAACGAGAACCGCCAACGCGACGGCGATTCTAGTTTGAGAGAGTTTCATTGATCCGTAGCTCCATTTAAGATGGTTGGAAACGCAACACGAATGGGCTAGAGCTGTTTCAGCGTAGCCTGAACGGGCTGGCAATTAGATATTTATTGAGGCAGATCGTCTACCTGAAGTCCAACTGGGTTGGCGCCGGCCCCTTTGAGAGCGTCAATCACCTTTACAACGTCGCCGTAATGCAATGACCGAGGCGCTTTCACAAATACGGTCTTCTCCAGCCGCTCGGAGTCGGGCAAATCAGAACGCGTCTCCATGCCAGGTTTGTAGGCGTGCTGCTCTTTCCGCTGCTGGAAAAGCTGCAACAACTTTTGGCTCAGAGGCGCCGTGTCATTCACAGAACCGATATTGTCCTGATTAAGTTTGAGTTGAAGATCGTTTGAGATTGAAACCACCAGGGTCAAGGGGTTTGGTTTCAGCTTGCTCAGATCTTCGTTCGGATCTCTTTGGGTGGGAATGTCAGCCTGAAATCGACTTGGTTTAAGCGGAGTGATTACCATAAAGATGATAAGCATCACCAAGAGCACGTCAATCAGCGGCGTAACATTGATGTACGGCACCGCCCTAGAGCTACCACCTGAACTTCCCATTGCCATGAGTTTGCTCCTCTAATTCCTATGGACAACGTCCGCTGATTTGTCGCTAGGCAGCGGGCGCTACTGGGGCCGGCGCGGCCGCGCCGCCCTTTTTCTTGTCGGCAACTAAGCCTATCTTGTCGACGCCTAATGCGCGCACTTCGTTAATAATAGTAACAACATCTCCGTAGCTCACACCGATCCCACTCTTGATGTAGACGATCTTGTCCTCTTCCTTCTTGATGCTTTTCAACATCGTCTCCACCTTATCTTTCACCTGGTCCTTCGACACTCTCTCTTTGCCGAGGTAATACTCACCATCATTGGGAATCGCGATAACGATGGAGTTATCCTTGATGATCCTCTGGTCTTCCTCAGGGTTTTTCAGATCCTTTGGCAGGTTGACTGTGACGCCGTGCTGCAACAAGGGCGTCACTACCATGAAGATAATTAAGAGCACCAACATGATGTCGACCATCGGCGTGACGTTTATTTCCGACTGGAGGCCGCTACCTCCGCCTGCTGCCATTCCCATACCGATTCTCCTTCTCGAAATCGCCGCGAACGCAAAATGGGCACCATTCCGGCTGAACCTCAGATCTCCCGTTTTCGCCGACCGGCCGGCGTTATGGCTTCAACTGCCTGGTGCGGTTTTTAATAAAGTAATCAACCAGCTCCGAGGCCGAATTATCCATCTCAACGATAAAGCCATCGACCTTGCCGGTGAAGTAGTTAAAGAGCCATACGGCAGGAACCGCAACAAGCAATCCCAACGCAGTTGTAAAGAGCGCTTCGGAAATACCACTGGCCACCGCGCCGATACCAGCTTGGCCGGCATTTCCCATGGCGCGAAAAGCGTTAATAATTCCAAACACTGTACCGAACAATCCCACGAAAGGCGCCGTTGAGCCAATCGTAGCAAGTCCTGACAGGCCACGCTTAAACTCCGCGGTCTTGATAGCAATAGCGCGTTGCAGAGCGCGCTTCGACGCTTCGATTTCATCGCCCGAGATATCGGACGACTGTTCATGCGCGCGAAACTCCTGCAAGCCGCTGCTTACAACCATGGCAAGATGCGACTTGCGGTGTTTGTCGCTAATGTTGATGGCTTCTTCGATTCGATCATTCTTTAATGCCTGGGCCACGCGCGGCGCAAATTCGCGCGACTGTTTCTTTGCGGCAGTGTAGGTCAAATAGCGTTCCACCATGATCGCTATGGAATAGACCGACATGATCAATAGAACAATAACCACACCGATAGCCACTCCGCCCATACTCTTAATCATAGAGGTTATCGAGAAAGTGGCGGTGCCTTCAGGGCTCGCGGCAGGTGCAGTACCAGCCTGCCACATGAAGAGAATCAAGCTAAACGCTTTCGTTCCTAGAAGACTTGTTAGAATAGTCACGGTAAACCCTCCAAAAGGTTTTTCTTACATTAATAGCTCGCAGGGAACTCGCTGAATGAGCCGCCAGAGGCTCGTACGGCGCTGAACCTCCGCAGTTTATTGCGCCACAAAATTGTACGTGATGACGCCTGTTACCTTCACCGGCTGTCCGGAAAGTTTGGTGGGCGAAAATCTCGCCCCCCGTGCTGCTGCTACGGCTACGGCCGTCAGTAACGGATGACCCGATACTGCGTGCGCCGAGACCACATTTCCGTTCTCGTCAATTAACACCTGGACCACGACCGTGCCGGAGGCGTGCGCCGTCCTTGCGATCGCGGGGTAGGCCGGCTTGGGAAGACTGATTGCTTTTCCATTTAGCACTCCGCCTGAGATTGGCGCGCGCGGTGGAGTTGGCTTCGGCGGCGGCGGTGGCGGTTCGTCAGCAATATTTACCTGGGTCGGACCGGCTACGATACCCGTGCCAGTTCCCGGCCCGGCGATGGGAGCCGCCGCATTAGAGGACTCGTTGCCGACGACTGTGGTTACCCCACGTCTGACTGGCGGGATATCACTCGCTTTCGCGGATACCTCTTTTGGGACCAGTTCGGTACGGCTAACGTCGGCGATCAGTTCCTTTCTGACGTCGACGTTCTGTTCGACTTTTTGCGGCTTGGCCTCTTGCGGTTTGTCGGGCTGGGCTTGCTGGGGGACTGGCACCGGCGCAACCAACGTAGTCAATTCCAAATCCTGACTATCAAGATTTGCTACCGTGAACCAAATGCTGCCCACGATGAAGGCAACGCCGAGCACGGCATAGATTGCAACGGTACCCAAGATGAACGAGCCTTTGCGCCCCAAGTCCTGCTTGTGCGAACCAGACTCAACAAGGTTATCGAACATATTATCCTCCCTATTCCGGTGCCAAATGGATCAGGGGTGCAAATAATTTACGACGCGAACAATCGCTTCTTTAATTGCACTCAAACGTCGATCTTTCCGGTTTGAGCTCACTACAAATGAAGGGGAACCAGCAGCCCAGGTTGAGCACTACGAACCAAATTTAGACGGCCGCTGTGCGAGAAAAAAAAACTCACCGGCCCACTCAACAGACTGCCCCGCCCACAACCTTCGTTTCTCAATAACGGGGGTCGACTTTCGAGTATTTAATTGGCCAGCAACGGCAGCAGTCTATGCCGCTTCCCGCAACAAAGTCAAGCGCAATTTGAAGATATTATCGCGACAAACACTGGTATTCGTGGCCGTTTGCCAACAGGTTTCAAGCCCGGCCGGCGCCGCGAGATTGCTTACGCGTCTGGACGGCTGCGGAGGCACGTTTTGCAGGACTCACTGGCCGCGGATGATCGCGATTAGCCGTCACCGCCGAGCTTCTGTTTGCTAATTCAAGCCTTTGCTCCCACCAGACCATGATGGGGCTCGCAATCGCAATTGATGAATAAGTCCCAAAGGTGACGCCGATCAAGAGAGCCAGGGAAAAACCTCGCAACACTTCTCCGCCGAACAACACCATCGAGAGCACAGAAAGAAACACCAAACCCGACGTGATGATGGTTCGCGAAAGCGTCTGGTTGATGGAATCGTTCGTAATCTTGTACAGAGACTCGCGACGATGGAGCCGGCGGTTCTCACGAATCCGATCGAAAACGACGATGGTGTCGTTGACCGAAAACCCAACCAGCGTGAGCAGTGCGGCAATAACGGTCAGACTAACTTCCCATTGAAAGATCGAAAAGAATCCAAGCGTGACGAGCACGTCGTGAAATACAGCAATCACAGCTGCCGCTCCATAGGTCCATTCGAAGCGGAAGGCAATGTACATGAGTATGCCCACCAGCGCAGCCAACGTCGTTGCTATGGCCTTGTTACGAAGTTGAGCCCCAGCCACAGCGCCAACGGCGTCGGTGCCGATAATTTCGTAAGCATCGTGTTCAGCGCCAAATTTATCCAACCCGGCTTTGACACGTCCTCGACCCATATCCACCTGTGTCTGCGATCCCTCGCCGGCGCCTTCGAGAGGCAACTTAATAAGGACGGTGTCAGGCTTGTCGGTCACTGGCTGAATGATCGCGTCCTTCGCTCCAGTTGCAAACAACGCGTCGCGGATGGCCTCGGCGGAAGGTCGTTCTTTGAACTTGGCGGTAACTACCGTGCCGCCTTTGAAGTCAACGCCCATATTAAAAGCATCGGTGCCGTTCGGATGTTTCACCTGACGGAAAACTGCCGAGCCGAGTCCAAACAACATCAACAGAATTGAAATAGCGATAAAGATTCGGCGGTTGGCCAACCAGTCGATCTTAACGTCTTTGAAAACTTGAATCATATTAATTGTCAGCGCACCAGGGCGGAGAACATCGCTGTTCCGCCTTCAGATACTCAACGATTCCAACTTGCGCTTCCGGCTCAACTCCCACATGAAAATAGTGCGCGAAACATAAACCGCGGAGAATAGGTTGATCAACAAACCCAGGACCAACGTGACAGCGAAACCACGCAACGGACCGGTACCAAAAACAAATAGAAACATTGACGAGATAATGGTGGTCACGTGCGTGTCAATAATCGTTACAAACGCGCGCGCAAATCCCTGCTCAACGGCTGAAGGAATCGTTTTCCCGGTACGCAATTCTTCACGAATGCGCTCAAAGATCAGCACATTAGAATCGACCGCCATACCGATTGTCAGAATGATGCCCGCAATACCCGGCAACGTCAGGGTGGCTTGGAAAATGATCAGCCCTGCCAACATTAGAATCATGTTTAGCATTAAGGCAACGACAGCATTTACGCCGGCGCCACGATAATAAAAGAGCATGAACACCACCACGAAAATCAGTCCGAACAATGATGCGCGAACGCCGGATCGAATTGAATCGGCGCCCAGACTTGGCCCCACCGTACGTTCTTCCTGATACTCAATTGGTGCGGGCAGCGCGCCTGAGCGCAAAGTGAGTGCGAGATCATCGGCCGACTGTTTGGTGAAACGGCCGGAGATTTCGCCCTGATCATTGATCTGCGACTTGATATAGGCGATCGACTTCACTTCATCGTTCAAGATGACGCCCATATATTCATTGATGTTGGCGCCAGTCCAGGATCCGAATTTCTGCGCGCCCGTGGGCTTTAAGGCAAAAGAAATCTGATACGAGTCGCCACCGCCTTGCGCCTGAACGGCATTGGCACTGCGAAGTTCACTGCCATCAACTACCGCCGGCGACTCGACCACAACCCATTTTTTTTGTTTCTGCGCCTCATCAGTGGCGGGCTGACCTCCTGCTGTTGGCTCATTTCGCTCGGCATACGGCAGCACGCGACGATTCGTCGGCACTGTTCCGCCGAGCGACGCCTTCGCCTCTTCTTCGGTGCTGTATGTTTGGACCGACTGCGGGCTGGCAGGAGTGACAACGTGGACCAGTTCGAGTTTTGATTCGGCCTTTAACAGTTGCTTCACACGCTCCGGGTCGTGTATGCCCGGCATTTGTACCAAAATCTGATGAGATGCTTGCGAGCCATGTCGCTGGACCAGCGGTTCCGCCACGCCCACGGCATCCAGGCGGCTTTCAATGATTCGCTGTGCTTGCTCAGTAGCTTGTTCGGCTAGAGTGGACTGCGCGGATGGAGGAAGCGTCCAAACGATAGTGTTACCACTGATCGAAGATGTCCAGATTGAAAGATCCCCGCCTAACTTCTGCTTTGCCTCTGCTTCTATTTCCGCGAGCTTCGAGGCGTCAGTAGCTTCCAGAACAATGCGGTAACTCCCGGGGCCTGTCTCCGGTCTAACTTCCTTCACCGGTAATCCCTTGTCCTTGGCTGCCTTCTCGATGGCGATAGCGTCCGCGAGCGTGAGATTCTTGAGAACCTCATCCGTCTTCACACGCATCACCAGATGCGTGCCACCTTTTAGATCCAGTCCCAGGTGAATGTTCTCAGCGAGGGTCGCTTTGATTCCCGACCAGGTAAAATCGTGAAGCGTGGGCCGGCGTCGCGGGCCGATGACAGTATATAAACCCAGCAGCGTAACAATCGTGATAATAATTGTGCGCTGAAGCAGATTCTTCTTTTTCATTGCAAATGAATCTTACGAGAAGCTACGCTTTCTTTTCTTCTTCATCGATACCGGCAACGGCCGAGCGCGCAATCTCGAGAATGGATTTGTCCGCGCTTCTAATCAAGAAGCTCGTGTCTCGCACCGTCGTTATGGTGCCGATGATTCCGCCGGTAGTAACCACGCGATCCCCAGTCTTCAACTGCGAGATTGTTTGTTGCAGATCTTTCTGGCGCTTTTGTTGTGGGCGAATAAGCAGCACGTAGAAAACACCGATGATCAAAAGCATCGGCAGCAAGCCGCCCAGCGCGCCCAGACCACCCTGAAACATGGCAAGTGCAATTATCATCTATAGTTCTCTCAGGCCTCGTTGTGCTTGTTAGTTACTGCGGAACTACCGCGGGCTTATTACGAGTCAACTGCTCAAACATTCTGCCGGGAATAAGTGTCCAACCCCTCGGTAAACTCTCGCTGAAATTTCGTGAAATTGCCAGACCGGATAGATTGCCTTACGCGTCGCATAGTGTCAAGGAAGAAGCCCAAATTGTGGTGCGTCAACAGTACGCTGGCAAGGATTTCGCCCGACATATATAGATGACGAAGAAAGGCACGCGAGTGACGGCGGCAAACCGCGCACGAACACGACTCATCGAGCGGCCGGGTGTCCCGGGCCCACTGCGCATTCTTCAAATTCATCTTGCCAAGCGAGGTAAAGGCCTGGCCTGTTCTGCCGTTTCGAGTGGGCAGCACACAATCGAACATATCAACGCCACGCGAAACCGCTTCGACCAAATCCTCAGGCGTGCCCACACCCATCAGATAGCGCGGCTTTTCCGCCGGCATTTCGGGCGCAAGTGCGCTGACCACATCCCACATGACAGACTTCTCTTCCCCGACGCTGAGGCCACCGATAGCGTAACCGTCGAATCCGATCTCTGTAGTGCGAGTTAAGCTTTCGCGTCTAAGATCGTTGTTTGCCCCGCCCTGCACGATACCAAACAATGCTTGCGCGCCGCTCAATAGATCGGTCTCGTCGGTTCGGCCGGTATCCGACTCTTCGGATTGCAATCCATCAAATCGAACGCGCGAGCGACCGGCCCAACGCGCCGTGAGTTCCATGCTTTGTCGCGACACATTCGCCGGCGACTTGACTGCGGCACATTCGTCAAACGCCATCACGATATCTGAACCTAAAGCTCCCTGAACCTCCATCGAGATCTCGGGCGATAAAAACTTCAGACTGCCATCGACATGCGAACGGAATTCAGTTCCTTCCTCCGAAATCTTTCGCAATGCGCCCAGCGACCAAACCTGAAAGCCACCGGAGTCGGAAAGCAAGGCGCGCCGCCAACCGTTGAAGCGATGCAGTCCGCCGCACGCGCGAATCACGTCGACACCGGGGCGCAACCATAGGTGATAGGTGTTGCCCAAAATGATGCGCGCGTCGAGCTCATCCTCCAACGCTTCAAAACGAACGCCCTTGACTGTACCCGCAGTTCCCACCGGCATGAAGACTGGGGTTTCGATAACGCCGCGGCGAGTTGTCAGCACGCCCGCGCGCGCCTCGCCCTCGCGCGCAAGAACTTCGAAGCTAATCGGAGGTTTTTCAATCACGAAGATTTCTATCTGCGCCGGGGCTTCTTGTGTTTTTCGATAATCTGTAGCGGAGTCGCAAAGAAATCAAATTCTTCGCGCAAACGATTTTGCAGATAGCGCAGGTAGGAAAAATGCAGCCCGGCCTTACCTCCTGAAGTGAACAGCACAAACTTGGGCGGACGCACCCCGACTTGCGTCATATATTGCACGTGCAGCCTCGAAACTCCACCTTTAACTGGCGCCGGCGCACTGCCACCGCGCGGCTGCGAAACGGCGGCTTCGAAAAACGCATTAAGCTGCGAGGTGGAAACGCGCCGGTTGCGCGCTTCATTGGCCTTGACCGCAAGCGGCAAAAGATTCTCGACGCGCTGGCCTTTTAATGCAGAAATCATAACTACCGGCGCAAATTCCAAAAACTTCATCTTCTGACGAACACTGCGCTCAAACTCACTGGAAGTACCGGTTTCTTTGTTCTTGACCGCGTCCCATTTATTGCAAGCGATAATAATCGAACAGCCCGCGTCAAACGCGTATCCTGCGATGTTGGCATCGAGCGCCGTTGGTCCTTCTTCCGCGTCAAGCAGGACTATGGCAACGTCGGCGCGCTCCAAATTTCTGCGCGCCATCACAACCGAAAGCTTCTCCATCATCTGTTCGGTTTTTCCTTTGCGTCGAATACCCGCGGTATCAATGAGACGAAAGAGCTGATCGGGAGTTTGCAACAACGTGTCTGTGGCATCTCGCGTCGTGCCGGCGATTTGCGAGACAATTGCGCGCTCTTCACCGAGCAGGCTGTTCAGTAAGGAAGACTTGCCCACGTTTGGCCGTCCGACGATCGCCAGGCGCAGCTCGCGCGGCTTTTCTTCGTCGGTCGTTTCACCTTCTTTGAGGTGCGGGATTAAAGCATCGAGCAGATCGCCGACGCCTAAGCCTTGCTCAGCGGACACCGGATACACTTCCTGAAAGCCAAAGCGGTAAAACTCGTTTCGTTCGGCTTCCATCCGGGCGGCATCGACTTTATTCGCAATCACGAACACGGTCTTGCCGCTGGCGCGCAACAGTTTTGCCAGCTCCTGATCCAGTGGCGTAATTCCCTGGCGCACATCAACCGTCAACAACAACACGTCCGCTTCGGAAATCGCGACCTGCGCCTGCTTCAAAATATTTGCCGGGATGATCTCGTCGTCGTCGGGAACCATGCCACCCGTGTCCACCAGCGCAAAGCGCCGGCCGTTCCATTCCACTTCGCCGTAAATGCGGTCGCGCGTTATGCCCGGCTCATCGCCCACAATCGATTTCCGCTCACCGGTCAGCCGGTTGAATAACGTCGACTTGCCGACGTTAGGCCGGCCGACTATTGCCACCAATGAAAGTCCGTTCCTCTTCACGCGCGTTCTCCAACTCTCTTTACTTAGACCAGCCTCGTATTTGGAAGAGAGCATCTTAACTGCGTCTTGGGCTACATGAAAACGCGCGCGGAATTTGCTGGTGCGTCAGTTTGAGTTGTTACATCGACTTCTTATCGAAACTGCGGGCGGGAGGAACGCGAAGCGATCTCATTAGCACCGTGGCTTCAGCCCGGTGGTCAAGTCCCTACAAAATGATTTCGGGAACCGTTTCCAACGGTTTCTTCTGATCCCACCTGGCAGCAAAAACCGTTAGAAAGGGTTCACCATCAATTGCGGTTTTGCTAGCACCGGGCTGAAGCCGCTGTGCTAATGAGATCGCTTCGCGTTCCCCCCGCGCAATCTCAAGTAAAAGAGGAGAATCTGAACGTCTCCTTGAAATTTCAAACTGACCCACTGCCCGGAATTGGTTTGACTATCGCGGCGGTCGTCGGCTATACCGTTGCGGCAAACCACATCCCGATTCCGGAGCAGCAACATGGCTGATGAAACGACGTTTGGCTTGGCTGCGATCGAACAGATCGCGGTCAACGCCCATGACATCGAGCGTGCGGTAGGGTTCTATCGCGATAAACTCGGCATGAAACATCTGTTTACAGTGCCGCCGAACCTTGCTTTCTTTGATTGCAATGGAATTCGGTTGATGCTGTCGCTTCCCGCGAAACCGGAGTTCGACCATCCCAGCTCGATTATTTACTTTAATGTCGAAAATATTGAGCAAGCAGCCGAGACGCTTTCCGCACGCGGCGTTCAGTTTGAAGAAAAACCCGCCTTTGTCGCCGACATGGGTACGTACGATCTCTGGCTTGCAGCGTTTCGGGATTCGGAAAACAACCTGCTCGCGTTGATGAGTCACGTTCCGAAAGCGGCGAAGTAACAATGCGCCTCTGGACTCTGCACCCAAAATATCTCGATGCTGCCGGACTTGTAGCCTTGTGGCGCGAAGGACTGCTCGCGCAAAAAGTCCTACACAATGAGACGCGGGGCTATCGCGCGCATCCGCAACTAATCAGATTCAGGAATGGCAAAGATTCGCTTTCGTTGATCGCGGCTTATCTACACGCTGTCTGTGAAGAAGCGGCTTCGCGCGGTTACAACTTTGATCGTGAAAAGATTCGAGCACGTCGCTCGCGGAAGAAATTGAGTTGCACCCGCGGACAATTGTTGTACGAGTGGCGTCACCTGCGAAGTAAACTGCAAAAGCGATCGCCGGATAAATTCGCACAAATTGATTCAGTTCTCATACCGACCTCTCACCCGATGTTTATCATCGTCGCCGGAGATGTAGAAGCCTGGGAAAGAGTTGTGTAAACGTGATTCGTCTGATTCAGGTGGAGCCGTGATTCTCGCGCGCGAAATTTTATCAAGGAAGGAAAACCAATCATGGCCCGAACGGCAACCGGAGCAAAAGAGAAATCAATTTACGGCGTCCATCCGGGCGTGTTGATGACGCAGAAATGGATCGCTGAACTCAAAGACAAAACGGGACGCTCACTGGAAGAGTGGTTAAAGCTAATAAGAAAGTCGGGACCAAAAGATGAGAAAGCGCGGCGCGAATGGTTAAATACCGAGCATGGACTCGGCACCAACAGCGCGTGGTGGCTAGCTGAACGAGCCGACGGCAAAGGCACCGAGGTCGGTGACCCGGATACATATCTAAAGAACGCTGAAGGTTACGTCGAGACCATGTTCGCCGGCGGCAAAGCGCATTTGCGTCCAATCTATGATGCCTTATTGAAGCTTGGCTTGGCGTTGGGCGACACGAAAGCAAAGGGACGATTGATCGATGCCGGCGGCTTTGCGAAGAAGGACCGCATCACGCATCGGTTCGAGATCACATCATCGAAAGACATCGACGATGAAGTTCAGCGCTGGTTGAAAGTTGCTTATGAACGCGATACCGGGAAGCCCAGCGGTTCAAGTAATCCTCGAAACTTATAGCGCCTAAGTTTACAGGCAAGCATTGCGCTGCGGCTTTGCCGCCTTCCGTGCTGAAAGGCTCTGCCTTTACGGATGCTTACCTGAAGGGTTCAGGCTATGCCTGAAACCGCGGCGACCAGGCGTAGCCTCGAACAATTCAAACACCTTAACGGAAAGGCTTAGCCTTTCCGCACGGAAGACGGCAAAGCCGCGAACAAAAACCATGAAAGCTAAAAACAATACAGCCCCTCGCATGAGTGACATTGCGGTAAAGGCGAAAACCGGTAAGAACTGGAAAGACTGGTTCGCAGTTCTCGACAAGGCCGGCGCGCGCAAAATGAATCACCAGGAAATCGTCAAATTTGTAAGCGAGAAACACGACGTTGGACCATGGTGGCAGCAGATGGTGACCGCAACCTATGAACAGGCGCGTGGCTTGCGCGAGAAGTATCAAAAGCCCGCCGGCTATCAAATCAGCGTGAGCCGCACCGTCAACGTGCCCGTGGCCAGGCTTTACAAGTCTTTCGCCAATGCAAGATCTCGTTCCGCGTGGTTGCCTGAAAACGGTTTCGTGGTTCGCACTAAAACGGCTGAGAAATCAATGCGAGTGACCTGGAATGATAAAAAGACGAGCCTCGAGATCAACTTCTATCCCAAGGGACCAGACAAGAGTCAGGTGGTGGTGCAGCACAGCAAACTTCCCGATGCAAGATCTTCGGCAAAGATGAAAACCTACTGGGGCAAGGCTTTGGATAGACTACGCGCGTCACTTGAGAAATAATCTCCAATGTAAAGCAAACTGTTAGTTTGCGTCGGCAGTTAGCCATTCAGGGCAATGAATTCCTCAACTATGAAAACCTCGCCGCCGAAGCTTGACGCTTCCAAACAATTGGAACTCGGCAGTCGTGGCGAAGACCTGGCCGCAGCTTACCTGCAACAGGTTGGCTATCGCATCGTCGCTTCAAACTTTACCCAGCCCGTTGGTCGCAATCGACTCGGAGTACCCATCAACGTCGAAATTGATCTAGTTGCTTATCAGGGTGACACGCTTTGTTTTGTTGAAGTGAAAAGCCGTGCTTCGGATTGGTTTGCGCCGCCGCAAGTCAATGTGGACCGCCGCAAGCAGCGGCAAATCGCGCGGGCGGCGCGCGCCTACCGGCGCATGTTTGGTCTGGTCGGCGAACCCTACCGTTACGACGTGATCACAATCGTGTTTGGAGAAGAAGACGACGTTCGAGTGGCTCCCGAAATCAAGTTATTACGCAGCTATTGGAGGGAAGATCAACTCCGCAAGCGCGCCTGGTCGGATAGGTACTACGATTAACCAAGCGAGCAAGAAGTTCGCAGCGCAAAGCTCAAGAAGTTCAGAGTCCAAACTTTAGTTTGCTATTCCGTTACTTTCGAACAGCCCAACTTTCCGGTCTTCAAGCTTTGGTTACTGGTGACGCGAAGCGATCTTATTAGCACCGCGGCTTCAGCCCGTTGATAACAAACCGGAATTGACGAGAAACCGTTTCGAACGGTTTTTGTTGGCAGGTGGATCAGGAGAAACCGTTGGAAACGGTTCAAAGAATCATTTTGGAGAACTTTGCCACCGGGCTGAAGCCGCGGCGCTAATAAGATCGCTTCGCGTTCCGCCCGCAGTCTCATAAGAAGTAGAAATAACAGCCAAACTAACCCACAACCGCAAAACCGCCTCGCTTGACAACAAACATCGAATCATTAGAATCGCTGCTGCTCCAAAGCGGGAGTAGCTCAGTGGTAGAGCATCGCCTTGCCAAGGCGAGGGTCGCGAGTTCAAGTCTCGTCTCCCGCTCCAAGTTCTTTAAGGATGAGGGATAAAGGATGAGGGATGAAAGCCTGGAGATTCATCGTTCTTATTCATCCTTCATCCCTCATCCTTCATCGTTTCAGGGGCGGCGTAGCCAAGTGGTAAGGCAGAGGTCTGCAAAACCTTTATTCATCGGTTCGATTCCGATCGCCGCCTCCAAT
>JACCVY010000196.1 GCA_013697915.1 Blastocatellia bacterium
GCTGTGCTACGCCCCGAAGCCTATCTCGACCGTCGAGAAAGACCGCGCGCATTCTATGAAGCGCTTCTGCCCGCGGTCAAGTGTGGGCCAAGATAGAGTTCCAGTTTCTGTCGCATTCTCTGTGCCGCACGAAAGCGATGACTGACCTTTCGCTTGATAACCTGGTCCAATGCCGCAAAAGGTACGTCGTACCCATTGGGAATAAATATGGGATCAAATCCGAAGCCCTCACTCCCACTTGGTTCTAGAGCTAATGACCCCTCGCAAATACCTTCGGTTACGGCCAGAACGCGCGGTGCAGATAACTCTGTTTCTGCTAAAGGGAGCGCACCATAAAGCACCATGCAACAGTTGAATCGTGCTGTGCGTGTTGTTGGTCCAATCTTTTGAAGTGACGCCAGCAACGCTTCGGTGCGTTCACGTTCCGACAAATTATCGCCGCCGAAGCGCGCCGACAATACACCGGGTCCGCCATGTAGGGCATCGACCTCGAGCCCTGAATCATCTGCCAGAGCGGTGATTCCTGTTTGGCGCGAGTAGCTAGTCGCCTTAAGAGTTGCATTCCCCTGGTACGTTTCGCCAACTTCTTCGACCTCAGAGATATTTCTGAATTCGCGTAACAAGCGGAGAGCCACTGGCACACTGGCAAAGGCCTCGCGCAACTCGGCAATCTTTCCTTCGTTGCGCGTTGCTATTAATAATTCGAAAGGAGCCATGACAACTGCCTACTTCTAGCCTCCTGAATTTTCGTTTGTCTTTCTAGGTTCGGTAAAAACTAATGGCAGCAGCGCACTAAACTGACCGAGCGATGACCGCGTAACACGGTCGATGCCGCGTTCTCCTAAATTTGTCTCGGTGGTTGAATAGGGCAACGATCGCAGGGCGCGTTCCGATCGATCTGACCAAAGTGCTTTACCGCCGCCCACGGCAACGACAGTCGAAACAAATGCCCGGACGCGCTCAGTGTCGTTTGTGTAAGTCAAAACACAAGTCCCTTCTGATAACGGTGTCGAGAGGATTGGCAGGGCTGTGCCAGGTGACCCGGGGGGAGTGGAAGCCGTCTTTTCAAGATAGCGAGCAACGTCGGGCGGAGATCCGATTGCGATAAAGCCGTTCACAAAGTGAGCCTCAAACTCACTTTTGGAATTCCTGAAAGCTTGGGCATTTGGCTTCCAGTCAATTAGCTCAAATCCCATCGCCTTCATCAGCAAGTCACGCATTGCCGTTTGATCGCGCATTTTTGCGACGAGCATTGAACCTCCTGTCTCGGGGCCCAAGCGTGCAGTTAGCACTGGCCCAGCAACCTCACTGAGAAATTTGTCCGGCTCATCGATTCCATAAGAAAGTAACGCTGATTTCAACAAAGACGAAAAGAGTATCGCCGAGAGCGCATCTATTTGAGACGCAACCGAAGTCTTCAGACCTTGCCAGGCCGTCGAGGGATTCTGAAACCTGTAATAACTAACCGAAGAGAAGTTTTCAGGTAAGGTGGGATTCGAAGATAAATCAGCTGGCTGATATGAAAAGCTTTCTTTGAGCTTCGCCACCACAGCAGGTTGGAGATCAATTCTATAACGGTCTTCGATGCCGCTCATATAGGATGTCGAACTCCATCCCAAGCTGCCGACTATCTTGGCGGAGGCTGAGTCAATCAGGCGCTCAAATTCAGTGTTGCGAGGCGCACGCCCCAGAACCATCGGCACCGTCAGCGAAAGTAAACGGCCGCTGCTTTTCGCCGGCACATAACCAAAGGCGAGGGCTTGATCCGCATGCAGATCAAGCCGCAATTGTTTTAGGTCCTGATCATCTTTCAGACTCGGCAGGCGGTGCAATGCCACAGCTAAAGTCTTTTGCACCGCTCGTTCTGTATTCCCGACGATGACGAGAGTTCCGGTGATCGTTGCCACAACCTGACGTGAGCCACCGGGCGCAATCCATTCAATGAACTCAAAACCGTCCACGGTTGTTTGCTTCAGAGTTGGCTGACCATATGCGGTTTCGGCAAACTTTTTTAACGCTTGTTCCACTGAAGGCTTGATACGACTTGCGGAGGTGTGGGTCTCAACTAGTAACGCGCCTTCCGGCTTGACTGTGAAAGTTTCGTCGTCCTGTGCGACGCCGAGGTCGGTGACAACCACCGCAAGCTGGGCGCGTGTAATGATCACCGAATTGACTGGCCCGATGCCGGTCCACCTTACGACCGTCCTCGACCAGTTATTACTATCCATTCGCCGCTGGTTGCCCGAGAGGTCATTCACCAACTTCCACGCGTCAGTATTGGCTAAGGCTGCGAGGACATCCGCAGGATTGTTTGATTCGAGATAGACCAGCGAATCGGCGGGCGCATAGGCCGACATATCAACAGCTCGAGGGCGAAGCCACCAAAGCCAAGCGCCAAACATTGCAAGAAGTAGCAGGGCGGTAATGAAAAGCATTCGGGTTCGTGCCATTGGCCGCATCCTAACCGCGCCCCCGAGGATGCGCAAGCACGATAATTTTCAATTGTCTCTTTTCCTGGAATGAACAGTTCGAGTTCCAGAAAATCTCTAACGAGTACCAAATCGCGCCATCTGCCACCACCGTAAAACACAGCAGGATAAAGAGTTAAACTAACAAAAATAGTGATTGACATTGTTTTGACCGTACTGTAGTCTGCTTGACGTCGGCAGTGAGGATGCTGTCTGATCAAACTCTTGCCGCTCCTCGTCCTCGATTCAGCAGCCTTCGCTTTCCAGGAGGCTAAAATCCCTGAGAACTCCTGATTGTTGAATCCGGCGCTGTCATGCGCGTCCTGCCTCGAAGTTATAAGCCCGCCAGAGAAGCCTATCGCTAAGGAATCAGACTTGAAAATCGATAAGCCAGCAACTCCCGCGAAAACCGCCAAAAGCCGGGTTTCAAGAGCAATGAAAGCTCGTGCCCGCCTGCGGCAACAGCACCGAATGCGTTCTCTCTTCGTCGTGAGGAATAAATAAACATGTTTAAGAAAAGTATGGGCAAAAAGAATCTCGTTGGGCTCGACATCGGTTCCAGCTCCGTAAAGGCCGTCGAGTTGCAAAAGAAGGGAAACAGCCTTCACCTGGTGAGCCTAGGCTTTGAAAACCTTCAGGCCGACACCATCGTCGATGGTCAGATCATGGAGTTGAACAACGTCTCCAACGTTATCAACAGCATTTTCAACGAGCATCAGATTAGGACTTCGAGAGTGGCAGCCGGCGTCAGCGGCAATTCAGTCATTGTTAAGAACATTGTGCTTCCGCAGATGAGCGAAGACGAACTGCAAGAGTCATTCAGCTGGCACGCGGAAGAACATATTCCTTTCGATATCTCTGACGTGAACCTTGATTACCAGGTAACCAGCAGTTCCTCCGACGCGTTGAACGTTCTTATGGCGGCGTGCAAGCGTGACAAGATCGCTAACGTCAAGCAGGCAATTCAATTGGCCGGCAAACAACCAGTAGTGATCGACGTCGATTCGTTTGCGCTGCAAAACTGTTACGAGATGAACTACCAGCCGAAAGCGGGTGAGGTCGTAGCGTTGCTCAACATCGGCGCTTCGACGATGAACATCAATATATTGAATGGCACGCGCTCAGTCTTTGCGCGCGACGCTTCGGTCGGTGGCAGCCAATACACCAGTTTGCTTCAAAAAGAGCTGGGCTTGACGTTCGAGCAGGCTGAAGCCGTGAAGCGTGGATACCCGGTGCCCGAAGGCGTCGAGCCGCGTCCGATACAACCGATCATCGAGACTATCTCCGACATCCTTGCTTTAGAGATTCGTAAGACGATGGATTTCTACCGAGCAACTGCCGAAGAGAGAGAAGAAGCGATCCAGAAGATTCTAGTGTCGGGGGGCGGTTCAAAGCTTCCCGGTTTGCCTGAGTATCTTGCGAAGCGGTTCGAGATTCCCGTCGAATTGTTTGATCCCTTCCGGCAAATCCAGGTTGACGGTAGAAAGTTTGATCCGGATTACATGAAAGAGATCGTCCCGGACATGGCAATTGCCGTCGGTCTCGCCTTGAGAGGAGTAGAAACGGCATGATCAAGATCAATTTGCTCGAGTCAATTACCGATCGCCCAACTGGGGCCGCGATGGTCGAAGCACGCGTAGCAAGCCCGCGCATGCAGACCCTCTTGCTGGCTCTCACCGTGTTTGGCCTCTTGATCCTGGGCGTGGGATACGACTACGTTAGCTCAAAGTCAAACCACGAAACCGCCCGGGTCGAACTTGAAAAGCAGAGAGCAATCAACTTGCAGATGCTGGCTGTGAACAAGGAACAGACAGAGCTGGAAAAGAAAGCACAGGAAATTCAGAGTCGCATCGATGCCATCAAGAGCCTGCGCGAATCGCAACAGGGTCCGAGTGCGGTGCTTCGTGAAGTCAAAGCGCGTTTTGACGGTGTCCCTGGGTTGTATCTGAGGAGTCTGGAACAAAAAGATGGTGAACTCACCATCAAGGGTCTTTCGCCAAACGAATCGTCGGTAACCCGGTTTGGCCAAAGCCTCGAGTTCTCATCAGGGTTGTTTACGAACCTCAACATTGAGACTCAGCGCGAGACGGCGCAACCGAGCGGGACAGCAGCGACAGTGACAACCGATGCCGCCGTAGTGCTTCCTGAAGTCGTTGCTTTTACGGTGAAGTGCAGTTACACCAAGAAACCTCAAGCGCAATCAGCAGCCCCAGCATCCTCCAACCAGGTGGCACTGAAGAAATAACCTACCGAGGTAATCCCGGACACTATCGGGGAAGGAACTAAACAGATGAAAATAGGTAATCTTAAAGCACTGCCCTGGTATCTGCGACTAGCGATGTTCGTAGCGGTCGCCGCGGTCCTCTATGGCGGCTTCTGGTACTTGGTAACGCGGCCGACACGAGCCGAAACGCAGCAATTCAATAACGAGATTGCTCAGCTCCTGCCAAAGAATGCGCAAGCCCAAATTGCTTCTCAACGATTGAACGAGTTTCGCGCGGTTTATAAAGCGCGTCAGGAAGAATACGAAGAACTAAAGGCGTTGCTGCCCGAGCAGCGCGAGATAACGATGGTATTGCAGGGCGTTCAGGATCGAGCTCGCGGCAACGGGTTGGTACTGAAGAAGTTTTTACCTAAGGAAGACGTGCAGGAAGGGAATTACAGCGGCAAGAAGATCGAAGTGAGTGTTACTAGCTCGTTTGCCTCGCTGCGCTCTTTCTTTGAACAGTTGGCGCACTACCAGCGCATCGTTTCAATTAGTAACTTTCAGATTCATCAGGTCGATAAGCAGACGTCAATGAAAACTGTCGACGCCACTTTTGATCTGACTGCCTACTATGTTTCTGCAGAGAAACTGAATCCCCCTGCCGCACAGCCTGCCGTTTCTGGCCAGGTTCCGCCTGCAGCAGAACCACCCAAGAAGTAAGTCTTCTGCCTAACGCCAACCAGGAAAAATAATTATCATGAAATATCAAGCGAAAACCTTTCAAAGTGCGTTGGTCATGTTTCTATTCGCCGGCGCCCTGGCATTCAGTGCGAGCATTTCCGTAAAGGCGCAGGATAGCAAGGACGTCAAGGCGCCTGTGCGGACGAATTCAGGTGGCCGCGATCCGTTCCAGAAATATGAACCACCGCGCGTCACTGTTAAGAAAACTGGACCCCTCACGCCCCCCTCGGTTCAGGTAAGAATTGCGCAATACCGGGCGCAGAAACTTGCGGCATTGAATGCTCATATCGCGGCGCCGAAACCGACGACGGCGTTCCTGCTTAATGAAATCCAGGTGGTCGGCATCTCACGCTCGCCGCGTGGTTATGCAGCAATCGTTGAAGCATCGCCAATCAAACTCGCTTACGTTATCTATCCGGGCGAACGGTTTTACGATGGTCAGTTAGTGGCTATCGAAGATAACCGTTTGATCTTCCGTCGCGAAGTGGTTTTTGCTGACGGTAGACGCGAGCGTTCAGTTGAAATGAAGCCGTTGCGTCAGCCAACCACTGTCGATGCCCTAGCCTCAGTGAAAACGGCCCCTGCCAGTTCCGCGCCTGCCGACGAAAAGAAGCCAGTCGCTGATAAGCCCTAGTTTCCGGTTTCGAATCGTTTTCAAGTTCGAAACCAATTCCCGCGTAGTCACCCATCAGTACCAATTCTGCTACGCAGTTTGATAATCAACCCCGGACGAGTCGCATGTGCGGCGCGCGCTTCAAGCTGAAAGGCAGCACGAGCGTAGCGTGTGGCGGCTAACGCTCCGCAATTCCCTAGGAGGGAAAGATGCTTTATCTGCCTCTAATTCAAAAAGCAACCAAGAGGACCACGCTCGTCCTCGTCTTCATTTGCCTGTGCGGCGTGCAGAGTTTTGCTGCAGGCGATGCAGCCGCAGTGCCGACTGCCTCTTCTGTCGACGCTACGGCGGCCCTCGTTGAAACGGCCGCGCAACAGACACCTTCGCCTGTGCCAGTCGCGGCGCCGACCACCAGTATTTCGCCGGCGTCCAGTCAAGCGACGCAGTCGCAACAGGGCAGGCAGTATGGCCAACCGGGATTTGTCGGCGAACCGATCAATCTCAATGTGGTCAACGCCGACATTCGCGACATTCTCAATTACATCACCGAACAGTATGGCGTGAACTTTGTCATCGATAGTTCCGTCGGGGCCGTGCCCGTGACGGTCAACGTTCAGGATGTGCCGTGGAATGTTGCACTGGACGCAGTCTTAAAGGCTAATCGTCTGGGTGTCGAATCGAGTGGCAACATTCTACGGGTGGCAACCACTGAAGTGCTGGCGAAAGAATCAGAGACGCAGAGAGTGATCAACGATTCGCGTCTGGACGCCTCTCCATTGGTGACCGAGTTCATTCGATTAAATTACGCGCGCGCTTCGGGCACATTGGCCCAGGCTGCCGGGTCGACCGGCGCCTTCTCCGGTGGTTCAACCAACCTCAGCTTCAGCGGTGGAGCCGGTGGCGACGCGACCGGGGGCAGCGGCGATCAAGGCTTGCTACCAATTATCTCCCGCCGCCTATCACGCCGTGGCTCGATCGAAGTCGACGGCCGCAGCAACACGCTGATCATTACTGACGTGAAAGAAAACATCGAAGCGATTCGTCAACTGGCCGCGATTCTGGATCAACCGGAGCCACAAGTTGAGATCGAAACGCGAATTGTTATTGCGCAGCACAACTTCAGCCGCGATCTCGGCGCCCAACTGTCAGCCGGCGTTGTTAATTTGGGGCGCGGCGGCCTTGCTAATATCTCTTCGCTTCCGGCGACTTCGACCTCGGCTTCGGGCAGTGGTTCGGGGTCGGGTACCGGAACCGGCGGCACAGGAACCAGTGGGGTTAAGAGTGGTCCAAACCCGTTCGGTGTCTTCGGCGGACTAACCGGCACAAATCAACCTCTTGGTTCGCTCGGCGCAGCCGCGGCGAACACAGTCATCGGATTGACGACCGGTCTTTTCGGCACGGCGCAAATCAGCGCGCTGATAACTCTCGCAGAATCGCGAGGCGAAGCGAAGACAGTTGCCACGCCACGCGTCACTGCCTTAAATAACCGGCCGGCGCAGATCGAAAGCGGCTCGCAGATTCCTGTGCAAACCACGCAGGCTGCCAGCGGCACGGCGGTTGTCACTACTACCTTCGTTTCAGTTCCTTTGCGCCTTTCAATCACGCCGCAGATTACCGATGTTGGTACCGTTATTCTTCGCGTTACGATTGAAAACAACACTATCAACACTGGTATCGCCGTGGGTGGCGTACCCGGCATCGACACGCAGCGCATGCAGTCGGAAGTGCTTGTGCCAGATGGCGGCACCACGGTTATGGGTGGCGTTCTAGCCGACACTGAAGGTGAAACGCGACAGAGAACGCCGGGCCTCGCCTCGATTCCGATCATTGGAAATATGTTCAAGCGTAAACTTACTACACGCTCGAGCAGCGAGATCTTGTTCTTCATCACGCCGCACATCTATCGGCCTGATTACCAGGGTCGGCCAACTGCCGGAGCCATCAGCAATGGCCCGCGAACCACAACCATCTCGCAGCCAGTGCCATTGGGGAATCCACAGAGCAACACACCGACCCCGACGCAGTTGCAGCAACAGCAGCAAGCGCCGCAGTCAGCGCCGCAGGGCTTAAACGCTCCGGCGCCGAACGCTCCGCCCGCAAACACCCCCAGTGCCCGTCCTGGCACCTTGAGCGGTCAGCGTCCATAAGGATAAAAACCATGTTCAAGGATGTATTGGAAAAAATAATTGAGCGCACCGAGGGCAGCCTCGGTGCACTCATAATGGGAATCGATGGCATCGCCGTTGAGCGTTCGCTCAAGCAGGCGGGCGACGAAGCAAACCTCGACGTCGCGGCGGCTGAGTTTACTTCGCTAGTGCGAAGTGCACAGAAAGCCGGAAACGACACCGGGCTTGGTGCCCTGCGCGAGTTGGTAATTTCCCTCGACAACGCGATTCTGCTGGTGCGCTTGTTGGGCAAGGAATATTTTGTCGTGCTGGCAATAAGTCCTGAAGGCAACCTTGGGCGCGCGCGCTTCGAACTACGTAAGGCTGAATTACAAATCGCAAGCGAGTTTGCGATGTAAACAATTCACATCTCACTACCTAAAAAGCCGCTTCTTAGGAAGCGGCTTTTTGTTTGCGAGGGAGACGGGAACAAAGGATCGGCTATGGCAAACGAACGTAGGGCATGCCCCGCAGAATAATTCTTTGCCGGCGCGCAACGCGGCGGGCGTTGACTTGCGGATTGAAAACGGTCCGCGGGTTCGGAATCATCGCCGAGAGATAAGCAGCTTCATTCGCGCTCAACGCGGACGCGGGCTTATGGAAATAGTGTTGGGCGGCAGCTTCTGCGCCATAAATGCCGTCGCCCCATTCAATGACGTTCAGATAAAGTTCAAGGATACGGCGCTTGTTTAATTCGCGCTCCAGAAAAATGGTCAGAATCGCTTCCTCGCCTTTGCGAAAAAAAGATTTTTGCGAAGAGAGATAAAGATTCTTAGCCAGCTGCTGTGTGATGGTTGATGCGCCACGCTTGAAGTCTGGCAGGTTGGGCAGCCAGTCGTCGTTTTCACCTTCCTTCTTTGCCTCCTTTGCAGCTTCGCGCATGCCCTGGTCCCAAACCTTTTGAATCGCGCCGTAGTCAAAGCCATGATGCGTCACGAAGTTTGTATCTTCGCCCGCTATGACCGCGCGTTGAAGGTTTGGAGAGATGCGATCGAGCGGAACCCATAGCTGTTCGCGCTTCGGTTGTAGCCCTTGAGATCGGGCTTCATTTGCGCGTGTCTCGATTAGCGAAGTTGACAGAGGGGTTTCCGTCTTCAACCGCGATATCCGTATGAACATGATCGCTTGATAAGCGATAAAGCCCACCAGGATGCCGGCAAAGATCAGGAATAGAGTCTGAAAGATCTTTCGCATGTTCAGCGCGAGCGTTGGCGCGGATCGAGATACTCGCGCAACCCGTCGCCGATGAAATTAAAAGCCAGCACCGTCAGCGCGATTGCTATTCCCGGAAAAATCAAAGCGTGTGGCGCAGCCTGAAGTGTGGAGAGGTCGCGTGCTTCTTCAATCATGACTCCCCACGAAGGCGCTGGCGGCGGAACACCCAATCCCAGGAATGAGAGTGCTGCTTCCGAGAGGACCGCGCCGGCCATGCCGAGGCTGGCCTGGACGATTAGCGGCTGAATAGCGTTTGGCAAAATGTGAACTAACAGGATGCGGGCGTCACTAGCTCCCAGGGCCCGCGCGGCCTGCACAAAATCATACTCGCGCACTTTCAAGACCTGTCCCCGGATTAATCGCGCGTAGCCCACCCAGCCAATAATGCATAGCGCCAGGATTAGTTTGTTCAGGCCAGCGCCCAAAAAGGCCACCATTGCGATCGCCAAAAGTAAGCCTGGGAAAGCGAGAAACACGTTGAAGACATAGCCGGAAACAATTCGATCCAGCCAGCCACCGTAGTAGCCGGCGAGGGCACCGAGGATTGTGCCAATGAAGGTTGAAACGGATACGACGACTATCCCTACCTCAAGCGAAATGCGTGCGCCAAAAACCACACGCGAAAAAATATCTCGCCCGGTGGAATCAGTTCCGAAGAAGTACTGAGCTGAAGGAGGAAGATAACGAAGAGAAAGATTGGTCGCACCTACATCGTGCGTGGCGATCCACGGCGCGAATAGCGCGACGATAACGAGCACCGAAACTATTACGAGACCAACTATAGTTAACCGATTCATAAATATCTGATGGGTCTTAGGGCTTTGGACTTAGGTCTTTGCCGTTCGCTCTTGGGGCGCGATGTTTAAAGCCAAGACCAAAGACCTAAGCCCAAAGTTCAGTACTCTAAGAAAGGCGAATCCTGGGATCTAACCAACGATAGACCATGTCTGTCAGCATGTTCGCGACGATGTAAGTAATGCTGATCACAAGCACGCATCCCTGGACCACACGATAGTCACGCTTGCCAATCCCGTCTTCCACCAGCAGCAGTCCCAAACCGGGCCAGCCAAAAATCTTTTCGGTGATGATTGCGCCCGCCAGCAAAACGCCAAGCTGCAAACCAAGAATCGTCACTACCGGAATCAAGCCATTCTTTAGAACGTGTTTGTAGACTACTTTGGTTTCGCTTAATCCTTTGGCTCGGGCGGTACGAACGTAGTCTTCGCCCAACTCTTCAATTACCGACGAACGGACCATGCGCGTTAGGATAGCCGCCAGGGCTGCACCCAACGTGAAAGAAGGCAAAATAAAATCAGTCCAGTCAAAACGGCCTGACGGCGCGAGCCAGCCAAGTTTGACGGCGAAAACGTAAACCAGCATTGGTCCAATAACAAAACCAGGCAGACTGATCCCAATGAGCGCCACAATCGACGCAAGGTTATCGATCCAGGTACCACGATTCTTCCCGGCGATCACCCCCAATGGAATAGCTATCAGTATCGCAATCAACAGCGCCGACAGCGCCAGTTGTATCGTAGCCGGATAGCGCTCGAGGATCAGGTCGATGACCGGACGGTCGGTGCGAAATGAACGGCCCATATCACCGTGAAGCAACCGAATCCAATAATCGGTATAGCGATTCTTTACGCCGTGCCATTGAAAGTGACGATTGTTTTGCGCATCCCGGGGAAATGAAAAGAAGAATGGCGGACGGTCAAGACCGTGGAGTTGCCGAAATTGCTCGAACTGTTCCGGTGTTGCTTGTTCGCCCAGCACCGCAACCGCCGGATCGCCAGGCACCAGCTCAATCAATAGGGTAACTAACGAGACGACGGTCCAAACGACGAGCAGAAAGATTGCAAAACGCCGCAGCGCCGAAAAAACTTTATGCTTGAAAACTGAACGCACTCTGGCGTGTCTCGATTAAGGGAAGGATCAAATTCGTGAGGATGATAGCATACGAGCAGGATAGACATTCGGTCAGCGAAATAGGACAGATTCCTATCGAGTGGATAACCGCGAAGGTCCGAGCAGAACTTAGTATGCAAAAAAATAAGAACGTAGCCCACGAGGAAACTGAAATGAGTGCGTGGCCCCGACAACCGCGCATTCGCCAGGAAATTCCTCCGGGCTACGCTCTTATATGGTTGCAAGCAGGCTGTGCTTGTAACCAATCTTAAAAATCGGACTACGCCCGCGGCCGCTTGCCAACATGCAGCGCCGCAATTCCGCCCGTAAGATTCTGGAAAGTTACTTCGCTAAAACCGACGTCTTTCAACATAGCCGCGAGTAACTCCTGATCCGGAAAATGGGACACAGAATCCGGCAAATATTCGTAGGCGCTTTTCGAACCGCTTATCAAACCGCCGAGTAATGGCAACAGCTTCGTAAAATAAACCCGAAAGAACGTCCGCAAAATTGGCATCCGCGGCTTTGAAAACTCCAAAACAGCAGCCGTTCCACCGGGCCGCAAAATCCTGAATAACTCACGTAAGCCGCCTTCAAAGCTCGCTAGATTTCGCAGACCAAAGGCGATCGATACGCCATCGAACGACCGATCGCGAAAGGGAAGCTGGAGGGCATCGCCTTCCACGAAAGGAATCGCCAGGCCCCGACTTGATGACTTGGCAGCTGCGATGTCGAGCATCGGCCGGCAAAAATCCAAGCCAATAACCTGCGCCTGCGTCCCAGCAACTAATGCCAGTGAGAGGTCGCCTGTGCCACAAGCGACATCAAGAACGCGAGCACCAGTCGCGGGAAGATTTGCCGCCACCTTTCTTACGACCAAGCGTCGCCAACGCTGATCGACGTTTCCCGACAGCAGATGATTTAAAAGATCATAACGAGTTGCGATCGCCGCAAACATTTCGCGGACGCGCTGCGCTTGCTCGCGTTTCGTTGCGCTTTCGTCAGACACAGTTAAGCGGATGTTGCTGTCGATATGGTTGCAGGCAGATTGCGAATGATTTGTGATTACTCAGGTTTGGGAGTTGGTTTTGTCTGCTGCTTAGAGGTCGCCGGATCCTTTTTCGCATTGGACGCAGCAGGAAGTTCACCAAAGAGTTCTATCTTTCCATAACGTTCAAGTTGTGGTTTTAAAACTTCAGAGTTTCCAATAACTGCCGCCGCAAGCGGCACCTCCCAGAATAATCGGTTGGCAGCTCGTTTCAAATCACTCGAAGAGATTTTCGCCAGCGCCCGCAATCGTTCGTCTCCTGATTGAACAGAATAAGTATCTACGTCGAGCCAAGCGTCGGCTACTCCATCGTTTGTGCCGAGTTGCTTACCGAGCGTGGCGATGGCCTGGCCCCGGGCTGACTCGAGTTCCGATTCGGCTACTGGCTGGCTGGTTAGTGACTTTACTACCGCTTGCGCCGTCGAGAGACTTTTAGCGGCCAAAAGATTGTCCACGGTAGCGCCCATCACAAACATTCCGGGCAGCACAAAGGCATCGTGCCGGACGAAAACGGGGTTATGAGCCAGGTCCGGAAGTAGTGTTTCCCAACGCTTGCGCGCCACCAGCGCGAGCAATTCCGCTGCCTGCGAATCAGGATCGCTTCGCGCAAGGCCACGCACAGCTAATCTGATTTCAGCACTTTGTTCTGCTGGTGCATTCATGATGAGAATGCGCGCATCGGGAACTGCGGGCTGCTGAAATGTTGGCGGGATAACTCTTTCACTCTTCCGCCAACCACCCAGCAATTGTCGCAAGGCGCGACTGGCTCGGCCTCGTTCGACGCCGCCGATAATCACTAGCGTGGAGTTGTTGGGATTCAAAAAGCGTTCGCGCGCGAGCATGAGATCGCCCCGCTCAATGCGCTCGAGCGATTCCGTGGTGCCCGCGTAGGGACGCCCATAAGGGAAATCGCCAAAAAGCCTGGCGGCAATTGCTCGATCAGCCAAAGTGCTGGAAGAAATGCTGGTGTCTTTTATGATCCTAGTGCGGCCATCGCGGGCTCTTCGAACGTTTTCCGGTGTCAGTTGAGTCGTGACCAAAGCGTTGCGAAGAATCTCGACAATTTTTTCAAACTCGCGTGTCCGGCCTTGCAGACTAATTGTGATGGAATCGTAATCAGTAACCACATTGAGGCGCCCCTGCATCTCCTCGCTGAAGTATTCTCGCGTAGCGGGGTCCGGAAAAAGCAAATCGCCAAGCAGTGCCAGGCTGCCGCCCTTGCCCGCAATGTCAAACGCAGCGCCACTATGGATTCTGAGTTTAAGGAGAACATCCTGATCGCCCGGTCGCGAAAGCAAGAGGACGCGCAGTCCATTCAAAAGCTGGAGTCGCTCGGCGGGAGCTGAAACCTGCCCATAAACCAGCGATTGAGATGCTACAGCAAGCGAAAGTAGCGAAAGTAGCAGGGCCGCCTTTCGCAGAACACCGTGAAATAAAGGAAGTTTCATAGAGGTTCCAACTAAAACCGCTCCAACTCATTCAGGATTTAGGCCAAAAAAAGGAGGCAAAACATCTTAGAGGCCCGATATTTAGCCGTCAACCGTTTGGCTTCTAAATGCATCCAAAGCCTCGGGTTGAACAGTATTGGCCGGCTGTAAAGCTTGAACAAGCTAACAAACCGTACCGCTGCCCGCAGTTTTGTCAGTTCGGTATTTGAAATGGCGCCCGCGCGAACGAAAGTTGACGGAAAGCCGTATCCTTTATCTGTTTGTCGGTAATACTAGTAGGAAGCGATTCCTGCAGAATCGAGTGGCGATTGCCGGATAGAAATACAGACGAACGTTTGCTTGAATCGGCAGGAGCCGGCGACGCGGCCGCTTTCCAGGAGTTGTATGAACGGCATCGAAATTCAGTCTTTCGCTTTGCCTATCGCTTGTCAGGCAGCGTGGAAAACGCCGAAGACCTAACCCACGACTGTTTCCTGAGTTTACTAAAGAGGGTTGCGAGTTTCGAACCGAGGCGCGCGTCGTTGCGAACTTATCTATTTGCTGCCACCCGGAATCTGTGGTTGAAGCAGTTGCGAACCCTTGGTCGAGAGTCAGCGCTGGATGAGTTTGACGAGAATGATTTCGTCGCTGTCAGTAAGGCGCCATTGGGGCGATTGCTCGATCGCGAAATGTCTTTGAAGGTCGCTGAAGCAGTTGCGAGCTTACCTCCTTTACAGCGCGAGGCGTTAGTTCTTTTTGAATACGAGGGGATGTCGCTCAATGAGATTGCGCGCATGGTGGGGAGCGACTTGGGAGCGGTAAAAGCACGTTTGCATCGGGCTCGTGAACGCTTACGGAAAGCGCTGCAACCTTATTTGAATAGCAACAGGGAAATTGTTACTTTGGAGAAGGCTTGAAATGAGCAGCATTGAACCGGGAGACAGCTTTATCTCGGAAGACGATTTGAAGAGCTTGCTGGATCAATGGATTGCGCCGGATCCTTCAAAAGGACTCGATCAGCGTGTAGCAAACAGTTATTATAGGGAGTTTGGAAGCGCAGATGCTGCTGCAAATTCGGTACTGCTCCCCCAAAGCCAAAAAGAGGTACGTGCGATGAAGTTTTGTTCCACTTGCAGAGAAGAGTTCGCTGACAAATTCAGTTTTTGTCCCGTCGATGGCACTCCCCTGGTGGCGCCAGTTGCGGAACCAGAAAAGAAGGTCGTTAGTAGTTCGACCTTTAACGAGAGTGTCGCGGCTCCGGTGCTTGCCGGCGCGGCGGGTGCTGCTCTATTACCGCGTGGCGAATATCACCTGACGTTTATCGACGATGCAGGACTAATGACGCGCCTCAGCGGTGTGCTACGTGAAGTGGCCCATGAATCGGAACTGACCTGGCCCGAATTCAAGCGCGACCCGTTTGGTTTTTCAAAGCGCTCGATTGTTGGCTACAGCCAGGCAGGTTGGCGTTTTCTGTCGCAGCCAAATGTGGCTACTGGCGTCCTGACAGCATTGTTGGTCATGATAACGGCGGTATTTGGAATTTTCTGGATTGACCGCGTGCAAGCGCGTCACGCTCAGGAACAGGCAGCGCAAGAAGAACTGGTGGTCGATCAATTGATCGATATTCCCGCAGACCAGCCGACTCCAGACGAAGGCACGGCGGGACAAAACAAAGGCAACGGCGGCGGCAGCAAGCCGAAACAGGAAAAGGCCGGCGGTGGCGGCGGTGGTGGGCGTCAAGAACAGAAACCCGCATCGTTCGGAAAAACTCCGCAAGTTTCGCTGACGGTTCCGCAGGTCGTGGCCCCAGACCCGCACCCGCCTGCGATAAAGAATCCGGCCTTACCCGTGGCGGCTACGCTTGTTGCCGATCCAATGTTATTTCCGCCAGATACGCGCAATCTTAACTACGGTCTGCGCGAGTCCAAAAGCACTGATCCATCGTCAGGTCCCGGCACCGGCAATGGTATGGGGACGGGAACCGGTGGCGGTATGGGACCAGGCGAAGGCGGTGGTTACGGACCAGGCCGCGGCGGCAACACGGGCGGTGGTGATCGCAATGATGGCGGGGGTGGCCCCGGCGGCGGTGGCGGCGGTACCGACTACAACAAGGTGTTTAGCGGTAAGGACGTGAACTCGAAAGCACGCGTTCTTTCCAAGCCGGAACCGCAGTACACTGAAGAGGCACGAAAGAACCAAATTACCGGGACCGTGATCCTGCGGGCGGTGTTTACTTCCGGTGGGCAGGTTACCAACATTAGTGCTCGGTCGGGTTTACCTTTTGGTTTGACTGAGCGAGCGATTGCGGCCGCACGGCAAATTAAGTTTGTGCCGGCTACAAAAGACGGACATCCCGTGTCGATGTACATCCAACTGGAATACAACTTCAACCTTTATTAAGGTTGGACTCCTATGCAGAAAAAGGACGGCGACTGGTTTCAGTCGCCGTCCTTTTTCATTTACGGCGTTAATCCACAGATTACGCAGATCACGCAGAACAAAATACCAAACCGACATCTGTAAAGGGCGGCCTTAGTGTTTTGTCATTTTTCAGCGGCGTAATCTGTGTAATCTGCGGATAAGCTTGCCGAGCCCCTTCTAACTCAACCGCTCGACGAATCGCTTGATGCGTAACACGCCCTCGCGCAATTGCTCCATCGACGTAGCGTAAGAAATTCGAATACAACCATCAGCGCCAAAGCCGGCGCCGTCCGTTACCACGGTCTGCTCTTCAGCCAGCAAACGCATCGCAAACTCTGCCGAGCTTTTGACCTCCGCGTTCAAACAGTTGCGCACATTGGGAAAAACATAGAACGCGCCTTCAGGCTCAGCGCAGCCTAGATCCGGGATTTCTTTCAATGCACTCAACAGCCACTTTCGACGCGTCGTGTATTCATTCAACATAGCGGCGACAGAATCCTGTGGACCATTCAAAGCCTCGACCGCGGCGCTTTGCGCGATTGAGTTTGCATTGCTGGTCGAATGCCCCTGGACCTTGAGCATGGCGCTGGTCCATTCGCGCGGCGCCAGCGCATAACCGACGCGCCAGCCCGTCATCGCATACGTTTTAGAAAAAGAGCCGGCAATGCAGAGCCGCTGTCGCAGCCGTTCGGGCAAAACCGCCGCACTGAAAACTTCAGCCGGTGGGTAAACGAAACGCAGATAGCATTCGTCAGAAATTACATAGATTCCACGATCGGCCAACAGTTCCATGATTCGCTCGAATTCGGCCGGCGGAATCACGCGGCCCGAAGGATTGTTTGGCGAGTTGAGAATTATCAACTTGGTGCGCGGAGTTATGGCTTTCTCAACCTGCGCAGCCGTCAGCAGAAAATCGGTCTCTTCCGTATTGATGAAGACCGGCGTTGCACCCGCAAAAATCACGATCTCGGGAAACGTTACCCAATAGGGTTTGGCCAGCAACACTTCGTCGCCGGGATTTAACAGCGTGACTACCGCGTTGAAGATTGCCTGCTTGCCGCCCGACGTGGCCATCACTTCCGAGCGCTCGTAGCCCGCGTCAAACTGGCGTTGGTAAAAGTCGATGATTGCCTGTTGCAGCTCGCGCGTGCCCGCAGTGGCTGTGTACTTGGTGCGCCCCGCAGCCATGGCCCGATCGGCGGCTTGTTTAATATTGTCGGGAGTATCAAAGTCCGGCTCACCCGCGCCAAAGTCCACCACGCTGACGCCTTGCGCTCGCAAAGCCTCCGCGGCCTGCATGGCTGCAAGAGTGGCAGACGCCTGCATCTTCGCGACGTTCGCTGATACTGGAAACAGAGATGAGGCCGGCTTAGTCATTGGCGGCCGGTTTTACTTTCTGCTTCATTCGCTTCTCGACCGCAGGTGGAACTAAACCATCAAGCGTGCCGCCTAATTGAAAAACTTCTTTCACCAGCCGCGAGCTGACATATGAATAGGTTTCGGCGGGCATCATGAAGACAGTTTCTATTGACGGCTCTAGCCTTCGGTTCATTAAAGCCATCTGTAGTTCATACTCGTAGTCAGAAATGGCGCGAATGCCGCGCACGATTGCGTTCGCCTGTTGCGCAACTGCGTACTGGACCAGCAACCCTTCGAAATGGTCTACGCGAACTTTGCACAAGCCGCGATCAATTTGTTGCAGTACCTGCGAAAGCATTTCGCGGCGTTCATCAATGGTAAAGAAGGGCTGTTTCTCGGGATGGACCAGGATGGCTACGATGATTTCATCAAAGAGTTTGCAACCGCGCTCGATGATGTCGAGATGTCCATTGGTGACTGGATCGAATGAGCCGGGATAGATTGCGCGTCGCATTGGGGCAAATGGTAAAGGCTAAACCGCGAAATAGGAAATGAAAATGCGTTTGCCAGCTGTGTCTTTGGGGTTGTGCTTGACAGCCTGGCGGTGCGATGCTTCAATAACTGCCGGATCAAACGTGGTGAGTTAAGGCGACTTGCGGCCACGTAAAACAATCGGCTAAACAGCTCGGCGAGTCTTACTTAATAAGACTCACGAAAAGGCTTTGGCAAGCCCCGCGTTGTTTGGCGCGGGGCTTTTGTCATTGCCGATTGCCAATTGCCGAATGCCGATTGAAAAGGCAACGGCGTAGTTAAATGTCATGGCCAAGGTTGAATTGACAACTAGCAAACGGGAAATCGGCAATTGGAAATCGACATCGAAAATGAATAGCTTTCTCGACACACTAAAAGAGCGCATCGTCGTCTTTGACGGCGCGATGGGCACGAATATTCAGGTGCAGAACCTGACGCCGGATGATTTCGGCGGCCTCGACGGCTGCAATGAATACCTGGTCGTAACCAAACCCGAAGCTGTCGAGAATGTGCACGCCGGATTTTTAGAAGCTGGTTGCGATGTTATCGAGACCGATACTTTTGGCGCCGCTTCGATCGTCCTGGCGGAATACGACATTGCCGACAAAGCTTACGAGCTGAACCTAAAAGCGGCCCAGCTTGCAAAACGAGTCGCTGCTGATTTTTCAACTAAGGAAAAGCCGCGCTGGGTTGCCGGCTCGATGGGGCCCACAACCAAACTTCCTTCGCTTGGCCACATTTCATTCCTCGACATGAAGCAGTCGTACTACGACCAGGTGCGTGGTCTGATTGATGGCGGCGCCGATCTATTGATTGTGGAAACCTGCCAGGACTTGCTGCAAACCAAGTCTGCGCTCTCGGCAATTTTTGCTTACTTTGAAGAAATCAAACGGCGCGTACCGGTCATCGCTCAAGTGACGATCGAAGCTTTCGGCACGATGTTGATGGGAACCGAAATCGGCGCCGCGTTAACCGCGCTCGAGCCTTTTCCCATCGACGTGATCGGCATGAACTGCGCGACTGGTCCAAAGCAGATGAGCGAAAACGTTCGTTACCTTTGCCAAAACGCGACGCTGCCCATTTCAGTAATTCCCAACGCCGGCATTCCGGAAAATGTGGGTGGCCACGCTCATTATAAGGAGACGCCGGAATCGCTCGCCGCCGATCTCGCACACTTCGCCCGAGACCTTGGAGTAAACATTGTCGGCGGTTGTTGCGGCACGACGCCGGCGCATTTGCGCGCGGTCGTAGATGCCGTCCAAAACATCACTCCTGGCAGACGAAGCGGCGAACGATTGGCTGCGGCCTCTTCAAACTTTATTCAGCAGCCTTACCGGCAAGACACGTCATTCTTGATTGTTGGCGAGCGTGTAAATGCCAGTGGCTCCCGAAAGATGCGCGACCTTTTGGGCGCCGAAGACTGGGACGGTCTTGTTTCTTTGGCCAAAGAGCAGGAGCGCGAAGGCGCGCACGTGCTGGATGTGAACGTTGACTATGTCGGCCGCAATGGCGAAGCCGACATGCATGAGCTGGCATCGCGCCTCTCGACCAACATCAAAATCCCGCTGATGTTCGATTCGACTGAATGGCAGAAGATGGAAGCGGGACTGCAACACGCCGGCGGCAAGTGCATTCTGAACTCGACTAACTACGAAGACGGCGTGCCGCGTTTTACCAAAGTTATTGATCTTGCCAAGCGCTATGGCGCGAGCGTAGTCATCGGCACGATTGATGAAGAAGGCATGGCGCGCACTGCAGACGGCAAACTAAAGATTGCAACGCGCGCCTTCGAACAGGCCACCGGCGAACTTGATTTGCCTGCATCCGACATCTTCTTCGATCCGCTTGCGCTGCCGATTTCAACTGGTATTGAAGAGGATCGTCGCAATGCTTTGCAGACGATTGAAGGAATTCGGCGCATAAAGAAAGAGCTGCCGGGTTGTTTTACCATTCTCGGCGTCTCAAACATTTCTTTCGGTTTGAATCCCGCATCGCGCGTAGTGCTCAACTCGGTGTTTCTGCATGACGCAGTTGAAGCCGGACTCGACGCGGCAATCGTCAACGCCAGCAAGATCGAACCGCTAAATCGCATCGGGGAAAAAGAACTTCAGGTCGCGCGCGAGTTGATCTACGACCAGCGCAAATTCGACGGCGACGTCTGCACTTACGATCCGCTAATCGAGTTCACCAAACTTTTTGAAGGTGTAACTGCGAAGTCCAAGAAGAAAGCGTCAAAAGGGGAAACTGTCGAAGAGCGTTTGAAGAACCACATTATCGACGGCGAAAAGATTGGCCTGGAAGCTGAGCTAAAGACCGCGCTCGAAAGTTATCCCGCACTCGACATCGTCAACAATATCCTGCTCGAAGGCATGAAGGTGGTCGGCGATCTTTTTGGCAGCGGGCAAATGCAGTTGCCGTTTGTGCTTCAGTCGGCCGAGGCAATGAAGGCGGCCGTGCGTTTCCTCGAACCATTCATGGAAAAAAAGGGAGGCGCCACCGCAAAAGGCACGATGGTGTTGGCGACCGTCAAGGGCGACGTCCACGACATCGGCAAGAACCTTGTCGACATCATCCTGACCAACAATGGTTACAAGGTCATCAATCTCGGCATCAAGCAACCCATCGAAAATATTCTTCAAGCGCATGACGAGCATAAGGCCGACGCGATCGGTATGAGTGGGCTGCTTGTTAAGTCGACGCTGGTCATGAAAGAGAATCTGGAATTAATGAACGAGCGCGGCATCAATGTTCCAGTGGTGCTCGGGGGCGCTGCGCTCAACCGGCGTTATGTCGATGAAGATCTAAAACCTCTCTATAAAGGACAACTCTTTTACGCGCGCGATGCGTTTGCCGGCCTGCACACGATGGATAAGCTGGCGAATGGGAACGGCGCAGAAGTATTAGCTGGTGATCTGGCTAAGGCGGCAAGCGCTTCGGCCGGCGACGAAGTCGAAACCCTTGAAGACGCGGAAGACCTGGTTGGCGAGGAAGCAAAGCTTGGCATTCGCAAGTCCACCAAGCCGCGCGGCGCTGTCAGAACAATTGGCGACACAACTCACACGAACCGCTCGAACATAAGTTCTGATGTCAGCATCCCGCTACCTCCGTTTTACGGCTTGCGTGTGGTTGAAGACATTGCACTTGATGACGTCTTTTCATTTGTGAATGAAAATGCACTCTTCAAGGGACAGTGGCAGTTCAAACAGGGAAGACGGCCAGCGGAAGAATATCAGTCGTTTGTGCGCGACACCGTGCGTCCTATTTATGAGGAACTAAAGGAACGCAGCAAGCGCGAACGTCTGTTATTGCCGAAGGTTGTTTACGGATATTTTCCTGCGCAATCAGCAGGCAACGATCTAATTATTTATCAGAACGATCAGAAAACTGAGCGACTGCGTTTTAGTTTTCCGCGCCAGCCCGAGTCAAAGCATCTTTGTCTCGCCGACTTTTTTGCTTCTGTAGAATCGGGACGTATGGACGTGGCTGCGTTTCATCTGGTCACAATGGGGCGCCGCGCCAGCGAGTACGCGCACGAGTTGTTCAAGGGCGATAACTACGCCGACTATCTTTATTTCCATGGACTAAGCGTGGAAGGCGCGGAAGCGCTGGCGGAGTTTTGGCACAAGCGCATTCGCGAGGAGCTTGGAATTGCCGGAGACGATGCAGCCGACATCAACAAACTATTCCGCCAGCAATATCAGGGTTCTCGGTTTAGCTTTGGTTATCCAGCCTGTCCGGACCTTGAAGATCAGGCCAAGCTTTTTGAGCTGCTGGAACCGGGCCGCATTGATGTGGAACTGAGTGAAGAGTTTCAACTGGACCCTGAGCAATCGACTTCCGCCATCATCGTTCACCACCCGGAAGCAAAATACTTTTCGATCGACTAAATTAGCAGCGGGTCATAGTCCGCGGAGCGGACGATTGAAAATAGCCAGCGATTCATCGCTGGGATCCATCAGACAAAGATATCCAGTCCCTACGGGACTCTGATGTCATGTCGCCCCTACCCACCGATGAATCGGTGGGCTATTCTCGATAGTCCCTACGGGACAATTAATGAAGTCCGCAGTATCTTGGGCATTGCATGTCCACCGAAATCCCTAATCCGAAAATCCGGCCGAGTGTTGTTGGTCACAACTCAGCAGACATTGGACCTTGGACATTGGACGTTGGACGCCTTCCCGAACCCACGCCTGAAGAATTCAACGTTTTATCATCATTCGAACGATTCTCATTTCATCTCGTTCGCCGCATGAACCAGGGAAACTGGAAACGATTTTGGACCTGGTGTCAGAAAGTCTTTGGAGCAGGCTGGATTCATTTTGCTACTTACAACCTGATGCGCGTTTACGGTTTGGAGAATGTTCACGCACTCTCTCCCGAACGTCCCATCCTGCTCGTCGCCAATCATCGCTCTTTTTTCGACATGTATACCGTGTCAACGGTACTGTTCCGCAACACCAAGTGGCGCAAACAACTTTTCTTTCCGGTGCGCGGGCGCTTCTTCTATCAGGGACCGTTGGGGTTGTTTGTAAATATGGTGATGGGCTGGTGGTCGATGTATCCGCCCTTCTTTGCATCCGGCGAAAGGCCGTTGCTTGAAAAACGCGGCTTCGATAAATACTCGTTCGCGCTGCTGACCAGTCTTTGCCATGAAGGTGCGGGGAATGTTATCGGCTTTCACCCCGAGGGCACGCGCAATAAAAGTTCCGATCCCTATTCGTTTCTTCCGGCGCAGCCCGGCGTCGGCAAATTGATCAAAGACGCTGCGCCGCAAGTCATCCCAGTATTCATTGCCGGACTGGGAAACGATTTGCCAAAGCAGGTGCTGGGTAACTGGACTGGCGGGGGAAAAATTCGTATTCACTTTGGACCGCAACTCGATCTGACGGACTACTTGTCGCGGAAAGACCAGGCGAGAACGTACCTGGAGATTTCCAAATTCGCGATGAGCAAGATTGCGGAGCTGGGCGAACAGGATCGTCGGTTGAACTCTAGTGACAAGCATTAAGAGCGGGGGCAAGCCCACCTCCTGACCCAGAGCCGATCATAGTTGAGTTTTCTTAATGCGTGATGGAAAGTCTTTCAAGAAGAAATCAAGCAAGCGAGTAAAGGGTCTCACAGGTCGGGAAGGGCAGCTTGCCCCCGCTCTTGGTACAGAAAAATGCCCGTTCCACTTGTAATTATTAATCCTGAATCGGCAGGAGGCGCGACTCGCAAAGCCTGGCCGAAGATCGCCAGCGAGTTACGGACTCACTTTGGCGCTTTCCATCCCGTTTTTACCAGCAAACGAGCTGAAGCAATCGAGATTGCCGCTGAGGCTGCGCGAAAGGGAACGAAGTTGATCATCGCTTGCGGGGGCGATGGCACGATTTCGGAAGTCGCCAACGGAATCCTCGCTTCCGGACGGGATGCGGAACTGGGAATTCTTCCAAGCGGCACTGGCGGCGATTTTCGGCGCAGCCTTGATATTCCGGCGCGGACACGAGAAGCAGCCATAATTTTGCGCGATGGCCAGACGCGCCACATTGACGTGGGTCGCGCGTCCTACGCAACGGACGCAGTCGAAGACGAGACGCGTTACTTTCTTGGGGTCGCATCCTTTGGAATGAGTGCCGATGTTATCGCGCGCGTAAAAGCCGGGCAGCCCGAGTGGCTGCCGGCGAAAGCGCCGCGTTGGCTAAGCGGGCGCGTTTCTTTCGGCGCGGCCATGCTGCAAAGCGCTGCCCGAATGAAACCAACGCGAGTATTGGTTCAGCTTGACGACAAATCAGCACAACGCACCACGGTCGCAAATCTGTGTATAGCGAATGCCAGGTACTTCGGCGGCGGGATGAAGATAGCGCCCAATGCAAAACTTGCAGACGGAAAGTTTGACATAGTTAGTATCGGTGACCTCGGTTTCACACGCATACTTTCTAATGCACCGCGATTATATTTTGGTGCGCATTTGAGTATGTCTGAAGTTCAACATGCGCTGGCTGCCAAAATTACGGCCAGTCCAATTGATAAAAATCAGCGCATTAGGCTTGATCTTGACGGGGAACTTCCGGGATTTCTTCCTGCGACTTTTCAGATCGTTCCCAGCGCATTGCGCATCCGTTGTCCCCGCTAGGCTGCGCGCAAATCAGAAAACTTCTTGCCAGTAATTCGCAAAACAGGTTATAAATACGCACCGCGCCCCGATTCATAAGATATTATTTGGCACGGGTTCTTCATGTATAGACGAATATCGTTTTCATGCGCAGAGGGTGATCCCTGCACGGCGGGGAATTGTATACTTCACTCTGCGACTGCGGTTGAAGTGTATCTTCGGAACTCAAATGACGGAGGTCGAGCGTAGTGGATACCGGAAATGATCCGCAATCATCCGGGGGCGAAGTGCCGAGCACGCCCATTGCCCAGGCGCCGGCAGGCGCTGGGCCCGCTGCGCCTGGACCACCTGCCGCAGCCGCACCGCCTGCTCGCGCGGTTACGGCTAGTGCCGCAAAGCCGGTTGGCGCCGTTGTTGAAAGCACGCCTGATCCTCCGGTGAACAAAATGCGCCGCCGCATTGTTTGGGCAAGCATCGTCGGATTTCTAACTACGTGCTTTCTAATGTTTCTGCGATTCTTCCTGCCGCGCTCGATTCTTGAACCCTCCAGCAAGTTTTCCGTTGGCTTTCCTTCGGACTATGCGCTGGGAGTAGATACCAAGTGGCAACAGCAGTATCGCATCTGGGTGGATAAGACTTCTGATCGGATTTTTGTAATCTATGCGCGCTGCACGCATCTCGGTTGCACACCCGATTGGAAGGCCAGCGAGAATAAGTTCAAGTGTCCGTGCCACGGCAGCGGCTACGACAGTGAGGGCATCAACTTCGAAGGGCCCGCGCCGCGACCAATGGACCGCGCCTCTGTCGAACTGGACGCTGAAGGACAAATCGTGGTGGACGTGGGCAAGCTGCATTCGTGGCCCAAAGGCGGAACCAACCAATTCAATGATAAGGACGCCTACATCCCGTTGTAATTCTGTTTCCAAACTTTAAGAGGACTATGGACGAAAAGCCCGAACAGAAAGAAACGAAGCAGCTAACCGGCGACGAAAAAGCCGGCGCTGGTCTCGTGGAAAAAATGAAAGAGGGGGGCACCGCGCTCAAGCAACGGGCCATCGAAGAGGCCAAGGGCTATAAGGACGTCCAGGATACTCAAATCTGGAAATCGATCTTTCGCGTGTCGCATGATCGTTCCGATCCGCGCAACCGTTCGCTGGCCGTACTCTCGAATGTCTTCCTGCATCTTCATCCGGCAAAGATTAATCGGGACGCGGTTCGCTACCGGTACACCTGGGGAATGGGCGGCATCACTTTTTATTTGTTCATCGTGCTGACCTTCACCGGCGTGTTATTGATGTTCTATTACCACCCCACCAAGGTCGACGCGTTTCGCGACATTCTTTATCTCGAGCATGACGTGCCCTTCGGCAAACTGCTGCGCAACATGCATCGCTGGGCCGCGCACTTGATGGTGATTACTACCTGGCTGCATATGTTTCGGGTAGTGCTGACTGGATCGTATAAGCGACCGCGCGAGTTTAACTGGGGCGTCGGCGTGGTGTTGCTTGTTTTGACGCTACTGCTTTCGTTTACCGGATACTTGTTGCCGGACGATCAACTTGGTTTCTGGGCGGTAACCGTCGGCACAAATATGGCGCGCGCAACGCCGATGCTTGGTTCGGAGGGACCATTCGGAGTGCAGCTGGGCATGACACCATTTAACGATGTGCGATTTGGGCTGCTGGGCGGATCGATAGTTGACTCGAATGCTCTACTGCGTTCCTACATCTGGCACTGCATTGGCATTCCGCTGGTCGCATCGATTTTTATGGCGGTGCATTTCTGGCGAATTAGGAAAGACGGCGGCATCTCCGGGCCCGCGCCCGTGATGCTTGAGTCAGAAATGAAAGCGATAAAGAAGAAGTGAAGTCTGGTCAGAACCGGAAGCGTTGGCGGCCGATGGCTAACCCAGGCAGTTCAGACTAAAGAGGCACAAAGCAAGCGAGAATGATTCAAGAAAGAAAAGCTCCAGGTCGGGAAGGGCGGCTTGCCCCGCCTGAATTGAACGGCATTCAAGGAGCGGGGGTAAACCACCCTTCCCAACCACGAGGTTACGAATCTCGGGTGGTTAATTTTTAATTAATGGCAGGTCGGTTCAATCTCAGCAAAGGTAAGTTAATCGGGCTCGGCGTGGTTGTCGTCCTGGTGCTGCTTGCTGTCTTCTTTGTCGAAGACTGGCAGCAGCTTTGGACCATCTCGTCGGCGCCCGACAACATCCCCATCGTTGCGATGTTGTTTCTGGTGCCATTTTTTACCTGGCTCGGTATCAAGCAGTCGCGGGCCAACGATCGTTTGATCGTGGCGCTCGAGCAGGATCCGAAACTTGCAAAAACGAGCCATCGTAAAGCGGAACCTTGGAGACCGGGTTGGGCCAAAGAAATCCACGTCTGGCCCTACCTTGTGCGTATTGAGTTTCTGGCGGCGGTGATTGTTACCGTCGTCCTTTTTGTGTGGTCCATAGTTCTAAACGCGCCGTTGGAAGAACCCGCCAATCCAAATTTGACGATGAATCCTTCGAAGGCGCCGTGGTATTTCCTGGGCTTGCAGGAGATGCTGGTGTATTTCGATCCCTGGATTGCCGGCGTAGTCATGCCGTCGATCATCATGATTGGGTTGATGGTTTTTCCCTACGTCGATTCCAATCCGCTCGGGAACGGTTACTACACGCTCAAGCAACGCCGCTTTGCCGTCGGCATGTTTTGCTGGGGCTTCCTGATGTGGATTCTCCTGATTGTGATCGGGACTTTTATCAGGGGGCCAGGCTGGATCTGGTTCTGGCCGGGCCAGACCTGGGATCACAACGCGGTCGTGTTCGACAAGAACGTAGACCTGCACGACTGGATTGCAACCAGCCGCATCGGCAAGGCGCTGCACCTGGGGTTTTTGTCAGCGAATCCGTTTAAGTTTATCTTCGGCTTACTAGTGGTGGGTGGCTTCTATATTTTGGGCGCGCTGTTTTTCCATTGGCTGATGACCGTGGATTTCAAGAAGCTGTCGCTGCGTCCGCTGCGTTTGTTTCCGCAGGATGCGTTTGAGAAAAAGCTTTTGGCCAGAACCAGTCTGCTGCAATACCTGACGTTCCAATTTTTCGCGGTCAGCGTTTTGTTGGCCATGCCAGTGAAACTAATACTGCGGTTGGCATTGACGATTAAGTACGTTTGGGTTACGCCATGGTTCAACATTTGAAGAAAACCGTGGCACAGACTTCAGTCTGTGGTAATTGAAGACACAGACTAAGGTCTGTGCCACTTAGTAGAACACGGCGAGGGGAGACGCGTTTAGTGGTCGATGGTCCCGAAAGCACCGAGTCGTTGGTGAAAAAAGAGCCGGACATGCCGGCAAAGGATCCGATCGTCAGCCGTTCGACGAGCGGTATCATGCTCGTTTGCGCACTGCTGCTCACGTTCTCGCTTGCCTGGTCCCTCTACGACGAAGCAATCGGTCAGCGTCCCTGGAAGGGAATGCAGCGTGAGTTTGTCAGCCGCTACACTCGTTATCTGAAAAGTATTAAGCCGCAGGCCGGCAAGACCGAGGCAGAAGTAAAAGAAGATCCGGAATATCAAAAGCTGGATGACGAGGCCAAGGCTGCGATCGAGGCCGTCGCGCCGCAAACAAAAGAGATCGACCAGCAGGTCGCACAGATACAAGCCAAGCTCGATGCCGTAACCGATCCTTTTCAGAACCAGCGCGGTCGTCTGAGCATCAAAAATTACAACATTGAAACTGCACCACCCTCGAAAAAAGACAAGTACCGCCGGCAAGCTGACGAGGTAAGAGCGGAGTTCGTGGAAGTGGACTTACCGCCTGCTGATGGCTCGGGCCGCACCACGAGCCAACGAATGAACTTCGAGCAGCTCGAAAGGCTTTACAACGACCAGCGAAATGAGAAAGCTCGGCTGCTTGGTCAAAAAGCAGAACTGCTGAAAGAACCGACGGAGCTGGCCCGCAAGCGTGACGACTATCTGAAGCATCACATGCCCGGGTTAGGCGCGAGTCAGATCGACGGCCTGATTCGCAAAACGGAAAAGTTTGATTACTCGATCCTGCCGCACCAGATCAGTGTCAACCAATTCAACATCGTCGACCGTTGCGAAGTTTGCCATGTGGGCATTCGCGAGCCGCTCGACATCCGGCCGGAAGATTTGGCTCCGGGCGGACCGGGAAAGAAACCCGACAATCTGGCGCGCGCGTTCGTCAGTCATCCCAACAAAGAGCTGCTGCAGATTCATAACCCGGATCGGTTTGGTTGTTCGAGTTGTCACTGGGGCAACGGCCGCGCAACCACTAGCGAGCTGAAGAGTCACGGACAAAATAAATTCTGGCTGTGGCCGATGTTTGAGAAAGAAAATACCGAGGCCGGCTGCCAGCAATGTCACGCGAAGGATCGCGTGACGCAGGGCGCCGATACGTTGAATCTCGGGCGCGACCTTTTCTATCAACGCGGCTGTATGGGTTGTCATCGTTATGAAGGTTTCGATCGCGAGGCTGATAACCTGGGTACCACGCGTCAAAGCATAAGCCAGCTCGAGGATCAAATCGCCGCCAACCAAAAACAGATTCGCATTGACGAGAGTCCGCCTGAAGGAACCAGCGACGACGATGCGCACAAGATGCTGGCTGAATCGGAAGCGTTGAAAGTCACCAACAGCATTTTGGCCGCGCGCATCGATCAGTTGAACCTGCAGTCGAAATATTTGATGCAGGATCAGAAGAAGGTTGGACCAAACCTGAAAGACGTGCGCCTGAAACTGCGCAAGGAGTGGGTTCCGGTTTGGCTTTCGGATCCGCAGGCTTTTCGTCCCGGCACCAAGATGCCCACCTTCTGGCGCTTCGCTAATCCTAGCGGCCATGGGCCGCCGATGCGTGATAAAGATGGTCAGGATCAAATCAACGCCATTGCCGCGTATCTATGGCAGGACGGTTTTGATGGCAAGTTGCCCGAGCAGCAGCGCGGCAATGCCGGCCACGGTAAAGAGCTTTTTGAATCAAAAGGTTGTCTGGCCTGCCACTCGATCGGTGACGAAGAGAACAAGCTGGGCGGCACGTTTGCCGCGAACCTGCAAAAGGTTGGCGAGAAGGCAAACTTCAATTACATCGTCCGCTGGATTCACAATCCGCGAGAACGCTTTGCTCCTTATTGTCCGAAAGAGAAACGCGATTTGACTGCGGACGATTATGCGAAGCACAACCTGCCTTACGTCTTCGATACCGAGCTGCACTCTCGTTGTCCAAACGACGGCGCCGAGCTCCAGGTGCAGAACATGACGGTCATGCCCAACTTCCGGTTGACGGAAACGGACGCGCGGGACATTGCCACTTATCTTTTCTCGTTATCGTCGCCGCCCCAGTATGCGGACGCTTCGTTCATGGACAGTCCGGAGTTGAGAGAAAAAGGACGAGTGCTGATCAAGCAGTATGGCTGCGCCGGTTGTCATGAGATCAAAGGCTTTGAGGACGAACAAAGAATTGGCAAGGAACTAACGGTTGAAGGCGCCACGCCTATCGAGCGTCTCGATTTTGCTTTGCATACGAAGCACGCCGAAGAGGGAATCGACCCGCTTGGCCTGCACCCGGAAGAGAAAGAAAAACCCTGGTACAACCATAAGGGATTTTTCGAACATAAGATTACCCAGCCATCTATCTACGATGAAGGGAAAGAAAAGGATCCCAAGGATCGTCTGCGCATGCCGCAACCGTTCCTGACGCCGGAGTGGCGCAATGCGTTGACCACTTTTCTGCTTGGCAGCGTGGGTTCGGAAGGCGCCAACGTGCCGTCGTCGCTCTTCTACAATCCGGAGGACCAGCGGCGCCAGGACATTCAAAATGGTTGGTGGGTAATCAAGAAATATAACTGCGTCGGGTGTCACCAGGTGCAGGTGGGCCAGCGTTCAGTCGTAATGGATTTGCCTTTCTATCAAACGCCTGAAGGCAAAGATTTGCTGCCGCCACGATTATCGAGTGAAGGCGCGCGCGTCGATCCGAACTGGCTGTTAAAGTTTCTTCATGATCCATCGTTGAGTGGCGAGAAAACGCCGGAACAAGCCGCGGCGATTGATAACGCAGCCCGCGCAACACCGGCGCCGAGCGCGTCTCCAGCCGGATCGCCAAAGCCGGCAACGGCGCAAGCGGCGCAGACGTCTGGACACTTGAAGCCGCAGCCCGGTCTCGATCGTAACGGCGTGCGTCCATATCTTAAGTTCCGCATGCCGACGTTTAATTTCTCGCCCAACGAATTGCAAACGCTGGTGCGTTTCTTCATGGCCATGTCGGGTCAGCTGGAGCCGTACATCAAAGAGCCGATGGCGCCGTTAACTGAACAGGAAAAGCTTGTCGCGCGACAAATGTTCACCTCCGGCACGCCTTGTTTGAAGTGCCACATCACTGGCGAGCCTGCTCATGACGCGCAGGCAATCGCGCCAAACTTCCTGCTGGCGGGCGAACGCCTGAAGCCGGAATGGACTTTCCGCTGGCTGTTGGATCCATCGCAGATCAGCCCGGGCACAGCGATGCCGACCGGCCTATTTAGAAAAGAAGAAGAGCGTTGGGTAATCAATCTGCCGAATCCGCCGGCCAGTGCGACCGCCTACCACGACGACCACGCGCGGTTGTTGGTGCGTTATATGTTTCTCATGACGCCTGATGAACAGCGAAAGCTGCTGGCGACTGCGCCCGCGGCACCCACTACAGCGGCGCAACCGGCACAAAAGGCTCAAAACAAAATGAAGCGGAAGGGCAGCGAGACTGCGCTGCATAAATTGCGGCGATCAAAACGCAGTCCGCTTGCATTCAATCGAAGCGTTCGCGCAAATGCGAGAGCGCCCGGAATGTAATGTCTTCGAAGGGGCGTAGGTAGAATCCTAATTTCAGTTTTCTCTGTGCGTCCTTTGTGTTCTTTGTGTCTCTGTGGTGGATGTTTATTGACGATTGCTCACCACAGAGGCGCAGAGAACGCAAAGGACCCACAGAGATTAATTCAAACCATGACACTGCCGAGCCCGGTTCTGCTTAGAGTAGCGTCCCGTGCTAAAGTTACGCTGAAAGTTATTCTGATTTGGAGGAACTGATTATGTCTATGAAGCAGACCAAGGTCTGGCTGATTCTGATGATTGCTTTATCGCTGCTGGGCCTGGCTTCGGCTTGCAGCAAGGCTCCGGAGGGCACAAGCGACAATAATGCACCAACGACAACCGGCAAAGCCTACACTGCCAAGGGGAACGAAGGAACGATAACCGGAACCATCGCCTATAACGGTGCGGCGCCGGCGCCCAAGAAGATTGACACTTCGGCCGATCCGGTTTGCGGTCAAAAGAGCCCGAACCTCGCCACCGAAGACAATGTCGTCACCAACGGCAAGCTGGAATACGCTTTCGTTTACATTAAGGATGGTGCAACGGCCGACGGCACGAAAGTTGGCGATTATACTTTTACGGCCCCTTCAGACACCGTGACTCTGGATCAGAGCGGCTGTCACTACAAACCGCACGTGATGGGCGCAATGGTTAACCAGAAGTTGAACATCACCAACAGCGATCCGACGCAGCACAACATCCACTTCACACCAAAGAACAATCCTGACTGGAACCAATCGCAACCAAACGGCGCGCCGGCTTTAACGCATTCGTTTGCGCGTTCTGAAGTGCTGGTGCCGGTCAAATGCAATCAGCATCCCTGGATGAAGGCTTACGTCGGCGTGTTAAAGCACCCGTTCTTTGCGGTTAGCGCTGAAGACGGCACGTTCACCATCAAGGGTGTGCCGCCGGGAACCTACACGGTTGCGGCATGGCATGAAGGCGGCGCCAACGGAACAGAAAAAACGATGTCGGTAACAGTTCCCGCAAGTGGCAGTGCCAAGGCAGACTTTGCATTCGGCGAAGGCGCAACCGCTGCAGGCGCCCCAGGCTTGGAGATGATGCCGGCGATCGAAGTTCCGGTAATTGGTCATCACTGAGGGAGTAAAATGCCAGTTGCGATTTGCGGTTGAGTCACTAATCTCAATGGTTAGGTTTCTCAATCGCAAATCGGCAATCGGCAATCGGCAATGAATCGAGGTTTGTATCGTTTCGCGCTTCTGGTCGCTTGCGCGACTTTTTTCTTGATCATTGCCGGCGCATTGGTCACGAGTCACGATGCCGGACTGGCAACCAACGACTGGCCACTTTCAAACGGCCAGGTGTTTCCGAAAATGGTTGGCAACCTGTTTTGGGAACACGGTCACCGGATGGTGGCTACGACCGTAGGTTTATTGACAATTGGGCTGGTCGTTTTTCTGTTTGCAAAAGAGAAACGGCGTTGGGTGCGGCGCTTGGGCTTGCTGGCGTTGCTTGGCGTGATCGCGCAGGGATTGCTCGGCGGATTGACTGTGAAGTTAAGCCTGCCGCTTGCTGTTTCCGCGGCCCATGCGACGTTGGCCCAACTCTTTTTTTGCACCACGGTCAGCCTGGCGGTTTTTACTTCGCGGAGTTGGATGGTTAGCCGGCCGCTGCTTGAAGAGCGCGCGGGTCTGCCGCTTAGATACATCTGTACGGCTGCCGCAGCAACGATCTTTTTGCAATTGATAATTGGCGCGACTCTGCGGCACTCGGCAACGTGGGACAAGCCGCTGCCAACGGATCTTTTATTGACGCACATCGGCGGCGCAGTTGCTGTTACGTTGTTATTGGGCAGCGCGACGTTGTTGGTCCTGCGGCGTTATCGTGACGAGCCGTTGCTGACTCGACCGGCAATGGTTGCGTTGGCGTTGTTGATAGTGCAATTGTCCCTGGGGCTGGCGGCTTACGTCGTGCGCGCGGCTTCGCCGAACGATCCGCAGCCGTTGAACCCGATGGTTGGAGTTACGGTCGCGCACGTCGCCTGCGGCGCATTGGTCTTCGCGACCACAATAGTTTTGACATTGAGGGTATTTAAGGTGTTGCGACCCTGCGAACAAGCGTTAAAGTTTTCCGCGGCAACGCAACAAGGTTAAAGTTCAAGCAGTTCAGAGTACAACCTTCAAGGTTGCTTTTGGGAAAGACTCAAGCCAAAGCTTGGATATGGACTTAGGGCGTTTCATCAAAGCTTAGATGGAAGAATTCGCAATAGAACTTAATACCGGCGTAGCTCAGCTTGAACGCTTGAGCGCGCGCGATCGTGTGGCGGCGTACCTCGAGTTAACCAAGCCGCGCATCACCTTTCTGATTGTATTGACGGCCGCGGCCGGCTTTGCGCTGGCTTCGCCGGGCCGCGTCGACTACCGAGCGATGCTGACCGCAATGGTTGGCATCGCTCTTTTGTCTTCGGGCGTTGCCACGCTCAATCAGTACATGGAGAAAGATCTCGATGCGCTGATGCGCCGCACAGCAAACCGGCCGCTGCCTACGGGCAAGCTTCTTCCCTGGGAAGCGCTCGGGTTTGGCGTCGGTCTTACGGTGCTCGCGGAAATCTACCTGGTAGTCTTGGTGAACCCGCTGAGTGCGGTATTGGGGTTGACCGTAATAGCCGGCTATTTATTTGGCTACACACCGCTCAAGACGAGAACATCACTTTCGACTTTCGTGGGCGCCTTTCCCGGCGCCGTGCCTCCACTTATCGGTTGGGCCAGCGCGCGCGGTGCAATCGGTGTCGAGGCTTGGGTGCTATTCGCTATTCTCTTTCTCTGGCAGTTTCCACATTTCCTGGCGATTGCCTGGATGTATCGCGAAGACTACACGCGCGCGGGCATTCTCATGCTGCCGGTAGTTGAGCCGGATGGCCGCGTTACCGGACAACAGATAGTTCTTTACACCGTCATGCTTTTGCCGGTCAGCCTGCTGCCAACATTGCTGGGAACCGCCGGCAAGACTTATTTTGCGGGCGCGATTATTTTTGGACTGGTCTTCCTGTACTTCAGCCTGCGAGCTGCGTTTTCAAAGTCGCGCCAGGCAGCGCGACAGTTGCTGCTCGCTTCAGTAATTTATTTGCCGCTCTTATTTATCTTGATGGTTTTGGACCGGTAAAACTGGTAAATGGTAAATCGTAAATGGTGAATAGGAAATTACGCCATTTCACCACTTGAGTCTGGCGCCGACGTTCTTACCATTTACTATTTACCATTTACGATTCACTTCCTAAGGAGTAACCGATGGGACGAGCTCTTGCGGTTATTATCTGGATCCTGACACTGGGTTCAGTGAGTCTCTTTTTCGTTAAGCAGTGGTGGTTTCCTACCGCCATTACTTCCCATGCAGCAGCCCTCGATCGGCAATTCCTGATCACCATAATCGTGGTGGGAATCTCGTTCACGGCCGCCCAGGTGGGACTTGGCTACATGGTCTGGAAGTATCGCGAGCGGCCGGCCAACGACCGGGCAGTCTACACGCATGGCAGCAATCGCCTCGAAGTTATCTGGACGATTGTAACGGCCATCATCTTTATCGGACTCGCCGTGATGGGCCAAAGCGTTTGGGCCTCGCTGCACTTTAATAAAGCGCCCGCAGGCTCTTTCCAGGTTGAAGTGGTGGCGCAGCAGTTTCAATGGAATTTTCACTACGCGGGGAAAGACGGCGTCTTTGGACGTACTGATCCGAGCCTGATAGACGATTCCGCACTGAACTTCATCGGCCTCGACGAAACCGACCCGAACGCCAAAGACGATGAGACGCACAGCGTGATTGCAATTCCCGTCGGGCGTCCGGTTGAGCTAATCCTTCGCTCGAAGGACGTGATTCATAATTTCTGGGTGCCACAACTTCGGTTCAAGCAGGACCTGGTTCCCGGCATGGCGATTCGCGTGCACTTCACGGCAAATCAAACGGGCAAATATGAACTAGCCTGCGCGGAACTTTGCGGCCAGCTTCACTTCAAGATGAAGAGTTACATGCTGGTTCTGCCCGAGGCTGAGCATCAGGCGCTGATGTCTTTACCGCAGGAGCAGTTTCAGAGCCGCATGACGGAATTGTTAGCCAAGTATCCGTTGCCGACTTACTAGACGTACAAAGAAATCTTCTACGCTCATTCGTTTCCTACGAGGAGATTAAAGATGTCAGTTGAAACGCACGAAGCAGTCCATCGACACGAGCCGCCGACCAGCTTCATTCGTAAGTACATCTTCAGTCTGGACCACAAGGTCATTGGCATCCAGTACATCCTTCTGGCGCTCGTCGCCGTGATTGTGGGCATGGCGATGTCGGTGCTGATGCGCATGAACCTTTCCTGGCCCGGCACGAACTGGCCCATCCTGGCGACACTCTTTCCCGGTGGCGCCCCTGGCGGCGTGATCAATCCGGAGTTTTACCTGTCGCTGGTCACGATGCACGGCACCATTATGGTCTTCTTTGTGCTGACGACGGCGCCGCAGGGCGGCTTTGGCAATTATTTTCTGCCCATTCAGATTGGCGCTGAAGACATGGCGTTTCCAGTACTGAACATGCTGTCGTTCTGGGTAACGCTGGTCGGCTTCATCGTTATCCTATCCGCGATTTTCTTTTCCGGATCTGCTTCGACAATTGGACCGATTGGAGGTTGGACCGGCTACGCGCCTTTAAGCGCGCTGGGCCAAATAGCTGGACCTGGGCAGGGAATGGGCATGAATCTTTGGATCATAAGTATCGCAATTTTTTGCGTGGGTTCATTGCTGGGCGCGCTAAATTTCATTACGACGCTGCTGAATATGCGCACCAGAGGGATGTCACTGATGCGCATGCCGCTGACCTGTTGGGCCTGGTTCACAACCGCTGTGCTCGCGTTGCTGTCGTTTCCGGTGCTGCTTGGCGGCGGCATTCTGCTGTTACTGGATCGCCTTGCCGGAACGAGCTTCTTTATTCCGGGCGGGCTCTACGTCAGCGGCATTCTTTCCGGAACTAATCCAAGCTTTCCGGTTCACACCGGTGGCTCGCCCATTCTGTGGCAACACTTGTTTTGGTTCTTCGGCCACCCGGAAGTTTATATCGCCATCCTGCCCGGTATGGGCGCGACATCACACATCCTTTCAACCTTCGCGCGCAAACCAGTCTTCGGTTACCGCGCGATGGTGTTTGCAATCTTCGCGATCGGACTGCTGGGATTTTTCGTTTGGGGACATCACATGTTCATCAGCGGCATGAGTCCCTATTCGGCCATGACTTTTTCGATTCTGACACTTTCGATTGGCGTGCCTTCGGCGGTTAAAACTTTCAACTGGCTGGGCACACTGTGGGGCGCAAGAATTCGTTTCACGACGCCGATGCTTTTTGCGATTGGGTTTGTATCGTTGTTTGTTGCCGGCGGCATTACCGGCCTGGTGTTGGGCCAGACGTCACTCGATTTGCCGATGCACGATACTTACTTTGTGCTTGCGCATTTCCATTTGGTGATGGGCGTCGCCTCCATCTTCGGAATGTTTGCCGCGACTTATTTTTGGTTTCCTAAGATGTTTGGCCGCATGATGAGCGAAAGCCTCGGGAAGATTCATTTCTGGATAACTTTCGTCGGTGTCTACTGCATCTTCGTTCCCATGCACGTGATGGGACTGGTGGGCATGCCGCGTCGTTATGCGCAGTTTACGGAATATACATTTCTGACCAGACTGCATCCGCTGGTGGTCTTCGTTTCCGTAGTGGCCATCATCACGGTGCTGACTCAGTTTCTGTTTTACTTCAACCTGATCTGGAGCATTTTCAAAGGCAAGAAAGCCGGGGCGAATCCCTGGGACGCGACCACGCTGGAATGGACCACCGCCAGTCCGCCGCCGCACGACAACTTTGCCGGCGTGCTGCCGGTTGTTTATCGCGGCCCTTACGAATTTGCCGTGCCCGGCGCGCCCAACGATTTTGTGATGCAAACTGAACCTGAAACCGAAACCGAAAGGGTAGGTGGGAATGGCCACAACGGTCACCGGCACTAAGCCACTTACAAAAACCGGATTTGGCGGCGGCTCGAAATCTCGAGGCCCGAACGGCAATGGTTCGCCAAAACGAAACGGCCATCGCGATGCGTTTTTCGACTCGCGCTCCGCGGTCAACCGCTATCGCATCGGCATGTGGGTGGCAATGGCGTCCATTCTGATGCTGTTTACCGCGCTCAGCAGTGCCTACATTGTGCGGGCCGCGTCGGCTAACGATTGGCAGCCGCTGCGCATGCCGCGCGTTTTGCTGTTGAGCACGGCGCTTATCATTTTCAGCAGCGTCACGTTGGAATTCGCGCGGCGAAAATTGAAGAGTGGCGAGCAGAGCGCGCACAAACGTCTGCTCGTTTTGACCGCGCTGCTCGGACTTGGTTTTCTCGGCTCGCAATTGTTTGCCTGGAGGGGACTGGCGCGACAGGGAATTTATATTTCTTCAAATCCGCACAGCTCCTTCTTCTATCTATTGACGGCAACTCATGGAATGCATCTGCTGGGTGGGCTGGCAGGGCTCGGGTTTCTGATGTCGCGTTCTCGGCTCAGCACTGACGACGAATTGGCGGCGGCGAAAAGGCAGGCACAAACTGATGCGGTTTCGCTTTACTGGCATTTCATGGACTTCTTGTGGATCTACCTTTTTCTATTACTTTTTCTTTGGCGGCAGCAGTAAGACAGACTTCAGTCTGTGTAGTAGTTGATTAAGTACAATTTCAAAGCGCGCAGACTAAAGTCTGTGCCACTTGGAGGTGACAGGTGAGTACTGAAGCACGCGCAGTACATTTTCCCGCAGCCGATTGGGATGGAGGTGTGCACCCATATCGCGTTGGTCATCGCAAGCTGGGGATGTGGTTGTTCATCGTTTCCGACTCGCTGACGTTTTCCGCGCTGCTAATGGGTTACGCATATCTGCGCGCCTCAAACGTTTGGCCCACGCCGTTTCCTTTTTATCCCAGCATCGTCTTTTCGTCGGTCATGACTTTCTGCCTGCTGTCGTCGAGCTTGACGATGGTGTTTGGCGTGTCAGCGTCCAGCCGCGGCGATAAGATATTGGCCCGCAAATGGATCCTGGCGACGATATTTTTTGGCGTAGCGTTTATTGTGCTGCACTTGATCGAGTGGAACCACTTGATTAGTGAAGGCGTGCGGCCGTTCAGTTTGCCCGCGCATTGGGTTTCGACGTTTACCACCACGGACGGGAAACTGCCGTCACCTTTGTTTGGGGCTACGTTTTTCACCATCACCGGTCTGCACATGTTTCACGTTGCGACCGGCGCGATTTACCTGAGTGTAGTCGCTGCGCGCGTAAAGAAATTGAAGCACGAGGACATCGAGATCAGCGGGCTTTACTGGCACTTTGTAGATCTGGTGTGGATGTTTGTATTCCCGCTAATTTACATCCTGTCTGTCGATGTTGGCGGCCATTTGGCGAAATAGATTTTTTGGAGTGCAGCGGCCCTGATGCCGCTTTCGTGGTGACAGTTAGGCGGAGGACCAAAGATGAGCGCACACGTTGAAGAAGAGCACTTTGCCGGCAGTAACAAACTGTTTACTTCGATCTGGGTTTGGCTCGTGCTGTTGACGCTGGTGGAAATCGGGCTTGCCTACAAGCCGATGGCTCTTCACCTGATGTTAACGATCCTGCTTGGACTTTCAATCATCAAGGCCGCATTAATCGTGGCTTACTTTATGCACTTGAAGTTTGAGCGCTTGAGTTTGATTCTGACAATTGTGCCCATGCTGGTAGTCTGCATCTGCCTGCTGTTCGTGTTTTTCCCTGACAGCTTTAGATCGGCGGGACTGCGTTATGAGTTTAAAGAACAGCCGCCGGCCGCGGAGGAACATTGATGCGCGTAAGTTTTAAGAGGCTGGTCTTGCTGAGCGTTGCGGCCGCGATAGCTTTATTGCTGCTGGCTTCGCCATCTCCCGCGCAGTGTTCAATGTGTCGCGCGGCGCTGGCCGGATCGAACAATGCTTTTTTCATCAGGAACTTCAATATCGGTGTCCTGGTACTGTTGGTGCCGCCAGTTACGATGTTTTGCTCAATCTTTGTTGTGCTGAAGCGTTATCATCGTGATGACCAGCGGCCCGATTCAGAGGCCGAAGGAAAAGACGAAGAGTAGATGCCGGAAGAAAATCTGCTCTGGATAGACGTTGAAAAGCGGACCACGCGCGGGCGCGTTTGCCCGCGCTGCGGCGGCAAAATAATTCCTTCCGACCGCGCTATTTATCAAAGTACGGCTTCGCCCGGCGACGTGTTTCCCATTTGGCAGTGCGAGAAATGCGGCTACGAGGAAATGTCGGATAAGCCAAAACCGGCGGGGAAGGCGAAACACTGAAGAGTTTCAAGTTTGAAGTTTCAGGTTCAAAGTCAACTACCTGAAACTTGAAACTTTAGACTTGAAACTAAGGATGGTTTGATGGCTGCAGCGAAAGCCGGTGTAATTTCAATGAAGGGCGAAATTCGATTCTTAAACCTCATCTGTATCGTTGCCGCTATCGTTTTCGTCGCGCTCGCCGTATTAAACGCGTTGTCCTCGGGTAACTTTTTGACCACGGATAACCTGTTCATCACCATGGTTTGTTTATTGATGGCGCTGATGTTTGCGGCGAATCCATTGCTTTATTTGAAGTCGGAAGGAAAACTGCCGATTCCATTTATGAAGCGTGCCGATGCATCAAGCGCCGGCGGACAATCCGTGCTGCCCCGGGCCAGCGCGCCAGCCGCGCCGCCCATGCTGGATGCGCGTGGTCGCGCCGTCCCGCCCGACGTAAAATCTATGGTCACTAATATGAAACCTAAGCAGCCTTAGCCAGCCAACGTTTGCGCAACCCCTGCCGTGGATCAAATAACAAAACGAGTGCTCCACAGCTTTACTCGCTGGAACAAAGACAAGCTTGATCTGCATGAACTGTTTGAAGCGGGCGGCAATGATCCCGAGCAGCGGACAGCCGTCTTCGATGCAGTTGAAAGGCTGGTCCAGGATGGATTACTCAACGAAGAAGGAAACGATTTCTATTCGTTGACGGAGAAGGGAACGAAAGCAGCGACGAGTAATGAGTGATGAGCGAGCGTCAAGAAGTTCAGAGTCCAAGCTTTAGCTTGCTTCTCACCAGCGCAAGAGCAACCTAAAGGTTGTACTCTGAACTTCTTGACGCTCGCTCATAATTCATTACTTATCACTAATAGATCGACATCAACCTAATGCCTGAATACATTTCTTATCTGCCTCACGTAAATGCAATACTGAATTCAACCAGCGCGATCCTTTTGATCGCCGGATACTGCCTTATTCGCAAGGGAAGAAAAAATGCGCACCGCAACTGCCAACTGACGGCGTTCGCGACGTCCACTCTATTCCTAATTAGCTATCTCACATACCACTACTATCACGGTGCGACGCGGTTTCCCGGGCAGGGAATTGTGCGCCCGCTCTATTTTACAATTCTATTGACCCATACGATTCTCGCCGTGGTTATTGTGCCGCTGATTTTGGTGACGCTTTACCGGGCGGCCCGGGGGGACTTCATAGGGCACCGCCGCATTGCTCGCTGGACGCTGCCGCTGTGGTTATATGTTTCCGTCACTGGCGTCATTGTGTACCTAATGCTGTATCACCTTTATCCTCAGCCTCCGCTGCTCAGTATTATCCATCTTCCCATCTAGCTTAGGTTTTTTGAATGACCGGCAACGGAAACAACCCTGAAGTAAAGATCACCACTCCGCCAGTGAAACGCATTCGTGCCTCTGGTCCAATCCTAATCCTTGCCATCCTGTTCGTAGTTGCGTCTTTCCTAACCTGGTACCTGACCTGGTTTGGCCGCGGCCTTTCAGATGCCGAAATCACCAAATACTTATCCGACTACAACCATCCGCGTCACGTTCAGCACGCGCTGTTGCAAGTTCAGGAACGCATCGAGCGACGCGATACGATGGCGGCGCAATGGTATCCGCAGATCGTTGCCCTAGCCGGGAACCCGGAAACGGAGTTGCGGCTGACCGCGGCCTGGGTGATGGGCTCGGACAACACCTCGGAAGAGTTTCACAACACATTGAAGAAGTTGTTGGCGGATCCGCAGCCGATCGTACGCAGGAATGCCGCGCTGGCGTTGGTGAGATTCAACGACCCGAGTAGCCGCTCGGAACTGTTGGCTATGCTCACTCCATTTATTCTGACTGCGTCTGTAAATGGCACTCTTGAGAGCAGTCTGTTGAAAGCGGCGCCCGTAAGTAGAGGCACTCTGCTCGCTCGCATTCGACAGCCAAATAATGAGGTCGCGGCACTGCGCTCGCCGCTATCCGGATCAATCCACAGCATAATGATTACGACTGGCGCAACCGTCACGACCGGCCAACCGGTTCTGACGATCAAGTCTGATGAGCAAAGTGTTTGGGAGGCATTACGCGCACTCGCAGTGGTGGGAACGCCTGACGATTTGCAGGTGATTGCAGACTACGCGAGCGGTACTGCGACCAGCAGCGACCGTATAAAACAACAAGCGACTCTGACGGCGAGTGCCATCAAGAGCCGCATGAATACTAACGAGAAGTCTATTACGCAGTAGGCGGTGGCGGTGGCAAATCGGGGAGCGCAATGCCGTGCACGGCTTCCCAGTCGTCGGTCGGTACCATTTCAATCGCGTCCCAGGGACAGCCATCAAGGAAAGCGCCATCCGGTCCTTTGCTGATGCATTTCTGGCAGCCGATACAGAGATAGGGATCGACTTCGATGCGGCCGAACGGCGGATGATCCTCGTCGGGTATCCAGAACATGCACGCCTCGATGGGACAGTACTCTATGCATGCCGGCGAGCCTGCGCACCCGGTGCAGCAGTCAGTCGTGATCGCAAGTATGCGTGGCTTCTTCTTACGCGCAGCTTTGCCGTCGCCAACCGACATGGGCCAATGCTTTTCTACGATGTCGTACATGCAAATCAGTTTCGAGTTTTGAGTTTCAAGTTGCAAAGCACCAAGCAGGAGATTGGAGCACAATTTATTCTGGCTTCTGACTCCTGAATTCTGACTTCTGAACTTCAATCTAACATAGCTCTGCTAAATTCCTCAACGATTTGTGTTTTTGATGACTAGCCTTGCTGCTAAAGCCCCGAAAGGTTTACAACGTCTGCAGCTAATGCCAGCAAACGACGAGGAGAGAGAACATGGAAACAATAGCAGGGATCTTTCAATCACGCGAGCAAGCCGAGAAAGCGATACAGCAAATACATTTGATCGGAGTTCGCAACGATCGAATCGCGCTGCTCACGCCAAACACAACTGCACAAGAAGCCGAGCGCGCAGTACCCACTGCTGACAGCGAACAACCAGGAATAGGGAAAGCGATGGGAGGCACGGTCGGTGGTGCGATGGGCGTGGCCGGTGGCGCGTCGCTAGGCGCAGCCGCCGCGAGCCTTTTGGTGCCGGGCGTGGGGCCAGTTATCGCCGGAGCGATTCTAGGCGCCGCAATCCTCGGCGCGGGAGGAACGGCCGCAGGCATGGCAGCGGGCGAAGCGTTGGAAGAGGGACTTGTTTCCGGCTTGCCGCACGACGAGTTGTACTTGTACGAGGACGCCGTCAGTAAGGGCCGCTCGGTCGTGATTGCATTCGTGGAGCACGATGAAATGCTGGAGGCTGCTCGGGCCGCGCTAAAAAACGCGGGCGCCGAGAGCATAGACGCAGCGCGCGACGATTGGTGGCTGTCATTGCGCGACGCTGAGGCAGCGGACTATCACGCGACCGGAAAACAATTTGAAAGCGATGAGCCGAGCTATCGCCGTGGTTTTGAAACTGCTTTGCGCCAGCGTGGTGATGACATCGCCAGGTTATCTACTTCAGGCGATGTTTTGGACGATGCGTTTAGGCGCGGGTATGAACGCGGCTGCGCTTATCACAAGAGCGTGCGGGAGAGCTACAAAGCTTGAAAGAGTTAATGTTGAACCTGCTGGTGCTGGTCGCGATACTCGGGTTGAGCGCGCTCGTCACCGGCTGGTTTGCGCGCACGATGTACATTCGTTGCCTGGGCTGTGGCACTCTTAACGCACGCCGGCGCTCGCAGTGCCGTTCGTGTGAACAAGATCTTTTTCGCGCATAGTTTTGAACCTTGGAATTAACGAAGCCGACAATTCTTGCCTGAGTCCGGGTGCACAATAATATGGTGAGCGCGAGGAGTGTTTCGTTGGTTCTTGTCCTGGCTTCATTCTTCTTGGCCTTTCCAATCATCGCAATGTCACAACATCAAACCCCTACAGTTCCTTCTGAGTGGCGCACTTATGCCGAGCAAACCGACTACCGCGAGACGCCGCGCTACGATGCCACCATCGATTACGCGAAACGACTCGATCGCGCTTCATCGCTGATCAAGTATGAAACGTTCGGCAAAAGCGGTGAAGGCCGCGAGCTGCCGTTGTTGATTGCCACCGAACAAGAGACGCTTACACCGGAAGCGGCAAAGCGTGCTCACAAAGCGGTGATCCTGATTCAAGCGTGCATTCACGCGGGCGAGCCCGACGGTAAAGACGCCGGCTTGGCGCTGTTGCGCGATATCGCGGTAACAAAGACGCGCGCTGGATTGTTGAAAAATGTCGTGGTGCTCTTCATCCCAATTTACAGTCCCGACGGCCATGAGCGCGTCACTCCTTACAATCGCATTAACCAAAACGGTCCGGCGGAAATGGGTTGGCGCACTACCAGCACTTATCAAAATTTGAATCGTGATTACATGAAGGCCGACACCCCGGAAACGCGAGCGTGGCTGGCGCTCTGGAACAAATGGCAGCCCGACCTGTTTATCGACTGTCATGTCACTGACGGCGCTGACTACCAATACAACATTACCTTTCACCACGAACATCACGCGGGTGTGGACGCCGGTGTGCTCGCCTGGGAAAGAGCAGTGTTTGACCAGCGCGTCGCGGCGAAAACGGAAGCCGCAGGCAACACTGTGTCCTGGTATCTCGAATTCATCGACAATCGCGACCTGCCAAAAGGTATCCGTGACTTCAACGGCAGCCCGCGTTTCTCGACCGGTTACGTACCACTCAGAAACCGGCCGGCAATTCTGATCGAGACGCACATGCTAAAGAACTATCGGTCGCGCGTGGTCGGCACGTACGATTTTCTGCGCTCGGCTTTGGAAGAAGTGAGCAACGATCCACAAAGTTTACTCAAGGTCGTAAAGGAAGCGGACGAGAAAACGATAGCGGCCGGACGCGCCTATGATCCCGCGCATCCTTACCCTCTTGATTTTGAACTAACTGAGAAGGCGACCCCTTACCACCTGCGCGCGGTTGAGTCGCACACAGAAATGAGCGATGTTTCGGGAGCGCCTTATGTAACCTTTGGGACAAAACCGATCGACTTGACGGTGCCGCTCTACAACGACTTTCGCGTGAAGGCCTCTGTTGCCCAACCGCTTTTTTACATCGTGCCGGCGCAATGGAAAGAAGTCATCGAGGTTATCACGGCGCATGGCCTCATCTTCACTACGCTGAAACAACCGGCCACCATTGAAGTCGAAAGCTATCGGTTCACCGATGTGAAGTGGCCGAGCGGTCCGTTTGAAGGACGATTAATGCCTTCGTTCAAAGCAGAACCGGTGCGCGAGCATCGCACGTTTCCCGCCGGTTCGATTGTTGTTCCTGTGGCACAGCCAGCCGCTCGGGTGGCGATCAATTTATTGGAGCCGGAAGCGCCAGACTCACTGGTCCATTGGGGTTTCTTCGACGCGATTTTCGAGCAGAAGGAGTATGGCGAGAATTACGTATTGGAGAAATTGGCCCGCGAGATGCTCGCGAAGGATCCGAAACTGCGCGACGAGTACCAACAAAAACTGGCGAGTGATCCTAAGTTTGCTGCCAGTCCGCGGGCGCGGCTCGAATTCTTTTATCGCCGTTCGCCTTACTGGGACGCGCAAATGAATCTTTATCCAGTCGGCCGCATTGTCACACCGCTTGATTTTTAAGGTCCAGGTTTCAAGGTTCAGGTTTCAAGTTGTGGAGCACATACAATCGAGCCTGGAAAAGTCGGCGTCGAAAACTTGAAACCCGGAACTTGAAAGTTGAAACTCTAATGTGACATCGCCTCCGGATCTTCTGACACTTCCTCAACCGCTCGGCTGCGACTCTTGATCGTTACTACCGCGACGCCCGCAAAAATCAAAACGCAGGACAACAGCGTTCGCGAGTTTAATGTCTCTCCCAGGATTGCCGGCGCTAAACCAAAAGCAACCAGCGGCTGCAGGTAAATGTAAACCGCGACGATTGTAGGGGCGACTTTCGTGAGCGCCCAGGCATTGAGATAGTAAACAAGCACCGTGGGCAGCAGCACGATGTAGACAATTGCCAGCCAGGCACTGCCGGGCACATTGCCCAGACCGTCAGTGCGCCAGGAATAAATCGCGAGCGGCAACGTGATTATCGCGCTCACCAGAAACAGCCAGGTGATTACGTTGAATGCGCCATACCGCTTCACTAGATCTCTGGAGACGGCAATGTAGGCGCCGTATGAAAACGAGTTGGCGATGATGAGCAGGTTGCCGCGCGTTGTCGACGCTGAAAACGTAGCCCGGAAGGGATCGACCAGGTAGATAACACCGAGGGCCGCCAGCACGATTCCGAAAATGTGCCGCAGCGATGCGCGATCATGGCCCATCGCAATGCTGATGACCAGTGTGAAAACCGGGATCGTCGTAGTCAACAGCGTGGCATTAATTACTGTTGTATAGGACAAGCCTTTAACAAATAGAAGTTGATTGACCACCACGCCGAGCAAAGCTGAAAGGACAACCCAAGCAAGCACGCGCTTTGGCAAATGACGCAGCGGTCCGAACTTTCTGCGAAGCAAAGCAAAAATGATTGCGGCGCCGACTATGCGAAAGCCCACCAGGCTCGTGCTGGAGACTGAGCGCAAGGCGATTTTGCCAAAGATGGGCCACGTGCCAAAAAATATTTGCACGATAACCAGAGCGACGTGAGGCGCAATGCCTCGGTCCTTGAAGGAAGTGTCAGAATGCATTAGTGGTACAGAAACTCTGATCAAGTTCTTCGACGCGTAGCGTCGGTATGAATTTAGCCCGGTGTTTTAACGCCGGGATCAGCTCATGGCGGTTCTCGTCGCGTAGCGACGACTGAGTCCGGCCCCATTTTCCAGCGTCGCTACGCGACGGCCTATCTTTTGACTCTTCCTTCCCGGCCTTCAAAGGTCGGGCTAAACTCGTACCGACGCTACGCGTCGAAGAGACTTATTCAGACGTTGCTAACGTCTGTGCTACAACAAAAAGGATCGGGCTGCCCCGATCCCCTGTTAAGCCCGCGCGGTTTGGAGTTTCAAACAATCAGGAACAGCGGGTTCTCAAGAATCTTCTTAAAAGTCTGTAGGAACCTGGCGCCGGTTGCGCCATCGATTACGCGATGATCGCAGGACATTGTGACCCGCATCATCTGGCGTACCACCACCTCATTATTTCTAACGACCGGCTTTGGCGACATGGCGCCGATGGCGAGAATCGCTCCTTCCGGCGGATTGATCACGGCGGTGAATTCATCGATGCCAAACATGCCGAGGTTGCTGATCGAAAAGCTTGCGCCCATGTATTCTTCCGGACGCAGCTTGCGTTCACGAGCGCGTCCGGCAAGGTCACGCACTTCGCTGGCGATGTCGCTCAGCGACTTTTGATCAGCGGCGCGGATAATCGGCGTAACCAAGCCTTCTTCGATTGCAACGGCCACACCAATGTCTGCGTGCTCGTAATAGCGCACGAACTTGTCCTGAAAAGAAGCATTGACCTGGCGGTGCTGCAGCAGCGCCGCAGCGGCGACTTTGATAATAATGTCGTTGACACTGATCTTGAGTTCCGGATCGAGTTCGTTGATGCCGCTGCGCATTTCCGCGGCGCGGTCCATTTCGATTTCAGTGGTCAGGAAGAAGTGGGGAACTGGTCCCAGCGAAGTGACCAAGCGCTTGGCAATGGTGCGGCGCATTTCGCTCGCCGGTTCGTCGTGATAGGCAGACGCCGCAGTGATGGCGGACTTCTGGGCTGGACTGCCGACTGCGCGCAGGTGCGTTTGCTTCGTCGCCACACCCGGCGCGGTCGAACCTTGTTGGCTAATCAATCCTTCGACATCGCGTTTGATGATTCTGCCGCCGGGCCCGCTGCCGTTCACTGAGCGCAAATCTATGCCGGACTCCGCCGCCATGCGCGCGGCCAAAGGCGAAACGATCAGCCGGCCAGTTGCTGCTTGGGCGACGGGCGCGGGAGTTTGGCGACCATTCCCGCTGGCAGGTGTGTCAGCTTCGGCAGGCGTCGCAGGTTTTACTTCCTCGGTTTCTTCCTTTTCAGCGGGCGGGGTCTCGGCTTTCGCAGGCGTAGCTGCGGGCGCCTGGCTGGTAATCGAAGAGATGTCCTCGTCGGGCTCACCGATGATGGCGATCAACTGGCCCAGCGGCGCGGACTCACCCTCCTGGATGAAAATCTTGCGCAGCACGCCATTGCCTAGCGCCTGCATTTCCATCGTAGCCTTGTCGGTATCAATCTCCGCGAGCGGCTCGCCCATCGACACCTTGTCGCCCTCTTTCTTGAGCCAGCGAGAGAGTTGGCCCTCTTCCATGGTTGGAGAGAGCTTGGGCATGATTACCTGAGTTGCCATTCAATCCTCGTGAATCGTAAATCGTGAATCGTAAATAGAAGAAAATGGTAAATAGTGAATGGTAAATAGAATTACAAGTCTGACGATGAGTTGAAACGCCTTTTCTAAAAACTTCTATTTACGATTCACGATTCACGATTTACTCGATATAAGCGACTTGGCGAACAGCCGCGACGATCTGTTCGACCTTAGGTATTGCCGCGTCCTCGAGATTTTTCGCGTAGGGCATCGGCACATCGACGCCGGAAACGCGTTTGACGGGGGCATCGAGATAATCAAAAGCACGCTCCATAATCTCTGAAGCAATCTCTGCCGCCACGCCGCAGAAGGGATGCGACTCTTCGGCGATGACCACGCGATTGGTTTTCTTCACTGATTCGACGATCGTATGGATGTCTAAAGGCCGGATGGTACGCGGATCGATTACTTCACATGACACGCCCTCTTTTTCCAAGGCCTCGGCGGCTTTCAGCGCCACCGGAACCATTAATGACCGCGCAACGATCGTTGCATCTTTCCCTTCGCGCTTGATGTCGGCAACGCCGAGGGGAATGGTGAACTCCGGATCGTCGGAAACTTCGCCCTTATTGCCGTACATTCTTTCCTGCTCGATAAAAATCACCGGGTCGTTGTCGCGAATGGACGATTTCAAGAGTCCTTTGGCATCGGCTGGAGTAGATGGCATAACAACTTTCAAGCCGGGAAAATAGGCGAACCAAGATTCGAGTGCCTGCGAATGCTGCGACGAAACCTGGAACGCAGAACCGCCCGGGCCGCGAAAAACGATAGGAATGTTGAACTGCCCGCCGGACATGTAAAGCATCTTGGCCGCGGAGTTGATAATCTGATCCGTAGCCAATATTGAAAAGTTGAAAGTCATAAACTCGACGATTGGCCGCAGACCAGCCATTGCTGCGCCCACACCGAGTCCCGCGAAACCAAGTTCCGTGATCGGCGTGTCGATGACGCGCTTTGGTCCCAACTCTTCAAGCAGGCCTTTAGTAACTTTGTATGCGCCCTGATAGGCGGCCACTTCTTCGCCCATCAGAAAAACATTGTCGTCGCGCTGCATCTCTTCTCGAATTGCCTGATTCAGCGCCTCGCGCATTGTTACGATAGCCATTGAACTATTCCTGTTTGACTGGCCCGCGCAAATCTCTATTCGTTTTCCGGGATTGGATCAGCGTAGACATTTGTGAACAATTCTTCCGGTTCGGGCAGTGGACTTCCTTCGGCGAATCGCACTGCCTCCTCAACTTTCGCGCGCACCTCGTCATCGATTTTCTTCATTTCTGCCTCGCTGATGATCCCTTCTTCTTTCAAGCTTGCTGAAAACAGCTTGAGTGGATCGCGCTCCTGATGGCGTTCAATCTCTGCCCGCGTTCGATAGTTTCCCGGGTCGGACATTGAGTGGCCCATAAATCGATAAGTGCGAACTTCCAATAACGTGGGTAGATAATTTTTGCGTGCACGCTCAACAGCTCTCAGGGTTGCTTCACGCACAGCCAGAACATCCATCCCGTCGACAAACTCGGAGGCTATTTCGTAAGCACACGCTTTTTGCGAAATGTCCTGCAAAGACATTGCGCGCTCCAGCGATGTGCCCATTCCATATTGATTGTTTTCGCAAATGTAGACACATGGCAGTTTCCAAAGCTGGGCCATATTCATCGACTCGTGAAATGCACCCTGGTTCACTGCTGCTTCGCCGAAAAAGCACAGTGTCACTTGATCGGTTTCCTTGTATTTGGTGGCAAAGGCGACGCCGGTGGCCAAGGGAATTTGCCCGCCTACGATACCGTGCCCGCCAAGGAAATTTACTTCCTTATCAAACATATGCATGGAGCCGCCCTTGCCATGAGAGCAGCCACCAGCCTTGCCATACAGCTCGGCCATCACAGCTTGAGGCGAGATCCCCTTGGCGATCGCATGCGCATGCTCGCGATAGCTGGTAAGCACATAGTCGTCTTTCCGAATCGCCGAAATGGCCCCGATGGCGACGGCTTCCTGCCCGATGTAAAGATGGCAAAAGCCGCCAATCTTGCCGGCGCTGTAGGCTTCGGCGGATTTCTCTTCGAAGCGGCGCACCAACAGCATCTGGCGGTAAATATCAATTAGCGTTGCACGATCAAGTTCGGCAAAGCGGCGCTTCTGCGCCGCCTTTACAGCTTGAGTGGGATCAAGTCGTGGGTCCGCTTCTTCGGCGGCGTCGTGGTCCAGGACTCCAGTCGCGCTCGTATCCTCAGCGCCAACGCGGGAAGATTCCGGCGCTCGCTTTCTCACATCCTGGTTTGACTTTGCCATTGTTCGGAGACGTCGCGCTTGGGACTGATTAGCCGCCATTGAGGCGGCTCATATGCTGCACAAATAGGGAACCTGAATTATACGCGAGGATTGCGAAAGCGTGCAAAACCTGATTTATCAAAGAAAAAAGCACGTCGCCATACGCAACGTGCTTGATTTAATTCGTTAGTGGTTCGACTAACGCAGCGCATCCAGGTTGGCGACCGGCATGTTCGCCAAACTTATTACGGTCTTCCGCGAGTGTTTGTCCGTTTGCATTTTTCGGGCGGCAGCCGTCAACAATTCCTCAGTCGTCTCACCTTGATCGGGGTAACATGCAACACCCATGCTTATGCCGACCTGAACAAACGTACCTGGACGAACCGAGAATTTCTGAGATTCCACAGCGCTGCGGATTCGCTCGCCCACTAACTGGGCCATAATGCCCGACGCCATCGGCATGATGGCTACGAACTCGTCCCCTGCATACCGGGTGAGAATGTCCATTTGCCGAAACTCTTTACGAATAACGGCGGCTACGCTCGCCAGCACACGATCTCCAATAGTGTGCCCATACTGGTCATTGATTGCTTTAAAGTCGTCCACGTCCATGCTCATTACCGCCAGCGATTCGTTGTTCATACGCAGACACTCCGCCAGCCGCTGTTCCAGCATCATGTAAAAGCCACGCGCGTTTGGCAGACTAGTGAGCGCATCGACCAGCGCACTCTCTTTGGTTTTCTCGAATGTCATCGCATTGTTGAGTGCGGTTGAGGCATGCTGACAGACAGATTCCAACAAGCGAACGTGTTCCGTGGTGTAGGATGTGCGGCTTTTTGAATAGAGAGTGAGCGCGCCAAAAGCGCCGTCTTCGCGCAGCAGCGGCGACACCAGCACGCCCTTGTAACTCTTCGATAATTCTTCAGGCACGCCAACTAGGTCGAGTTCCGGAGAGGCGTTACACATTGATCGCTCGTTGGCTATTACCCAACCAGTAATACCGTCGCCGACGTTCATGCGGCGCTCGCCAAAGGCGGCAGCGTCTTCGCCTATGGCATGTGCGGCTACGGCTTTTCCAGACTTTTCATCGACTAAAAAAATGATGCAGGTATCAAACGGCACGATCGCTTTCAATTTGTTCGAGATAAGCGAAACCGTGTCGTTCATATTTAGCGACGACCCGATTGTCTGGGCGATTTCATGAAGAGCAAAGACTTCGCGCTGCGCTTCGGTGATCGACCTAAACCCGGCCTGATCGTCGTCCGGCGTTCCCACCAGACTCGACGCTAGCCCCGCGTCCGGCTTGGTCTTGGTGTCATAGTCATGCGCGGCACTTTCGGCGGGCACCTGTTCCTGAATATCTTCAGCACCGATTAGCCGGTCGAATTCCTCGACGTGCTCTATAAACTTGTCCACGACTCTCGGATCAAAAGCGCTCCCGGCCATTCCTCTTAACAGGCCAAGCGAGTCCTCGCGCTTCATCCCCTTGCGATAGGGTCGATCGCAACGAGTAGCATCATAAAAATCCACGACCGAAATAATTCTGGCCACCAGCGGAATCGCTTCGCCTTTGAGACCCTTCGGATAGCCGCTGCCGTCCCATTTTTCATGATGAAAACGAACAATGTCTTCCACTGGATAGGGAAAGTTCACGCGTCGCAAAATATCGCCACCAACCGTCGGATGGATCTTCATCTTCGCGAATTCGGCCTCAGTAAGTTTCCCCGGCTTATTCAGAATATATTCAGGCACGGCTAGTTTGCCGATGTCGTGCAACAAAGCGCCTGCGAAGAGGGCCTGCAGTTCCAGGCCGCCGACCTTGCAGAGCTTGCCCATTTCAGAGGCATAAATCTGGGTACGTCGCACGTGGCCATGAGTGGTCTGATCCTTCGCGTCTATCGCAATCGCCAAGGACTCGATGGTGTTCATGTGGATGTTCGCCATCTCTTCGACGTGCTTGCGAGTTTCAGCCTCGGCGCGCCGCACCTCATTCAATCGCTTTTCGTTGAAGCGATATAGCAAATGAACCATGGCCGTGATCAATAGGCCCAGCAGGATAAATGCGAACCCGCCGCCGGTAAGGGCGGAATAAAACAGAACTGCCGACGCCGCGCCAGCCACCTGCGTCGTGAGCGTCCAAACCAGACTTTCCTGTGAAGGCATGACGCGTGGATTGTCGTCAAGTAAATTCAGAAAGTGCATTGTAGCCAGCGTGCTGAAGAAATATTGGAGAACGGCCAGCACGCATAGTGGCACCAGGAAAACGCTTAGAGGTAATCCCTGCGCGGCACTCTTCGAAAGATCGTCAGCAAAAACGGTTGCGAGAAATCCGTAGCACGAGGCCGATACGAACGTGGAAATAATGGCGATGGCGGTAGTCGCGAGTGACTCGCGCCGGCGCGCCAGACCATATGTGGATACGAATGCGACTATCGCCGCGAGTAAAGTCGCCGGACCGGCGGTGTCCGCGGGAGGCACCGCATACAGAATGACCGCAAAGAAAACCAGCGAATCGGCGACCGACTTGCGGCTTTGATGCGCACCGAGACTTGATGTAATGGAAACTGTGAAACGGCTGGCCACGACCGTCAGGACAAGCAGCACCAACCAGGAAAACAAACCGGCGCGAGTGAGAAAGGGAAGCCTGACTGTCGAAATCAAAGCCGAACCCAAGAGCAGCAGACCGAGACCTGAGATGCTGCCCAATAGCAATTTGCTTTTCCAGTTCCGTGGACTATTCATATTGGTTGGTCGGCCGCCACCAGGCGACGGGAGATCTAGTTTGAAGTTGTTCTAGCGTGGCACCCGAAAAGGTAACCGTAAGGGCGAGCCGGATTAGCTTGGGCTGGACTGTGCCAAACATTGTTTGGCAGCTCATAAAGATAAACCAGTCAGACGGTTGGAGTCAATAGACTAATGACCGACGAGTGAGACAAGACCGCCGCTCTTATTGCCCCGTTGCGGTGCTTTTAGTCAACTGGAGAGCCAGTTCGGCGGCAGATGTGACTGGGCTCTTGCAAGTAAAGTGTTCGCAAACATAGGCCGTCGGTTGTCCGTCCAGCTCCGTTCGACCATGAAGCAGCGGGATCGTTTTTGCAGCCACATCATCCCGGGGCGCAGCCTGGGCCACCACTTTGTTGGGCAGGTAGCTAGCCCAAATTTCCCGGGCGAGCGAAACGGTTTGAGGCGAACCCGCGGCGCCAATCAGCGCAATTTCCCTTGGCGTATCGAGATAGAAATCCAGGGCACAAAGTAAACGGCCAAAACCTGACGGATAACGAAGCATGCCGTTGGCTGTTAAGCGCAAAATCGTAGCAGCACGTCGTTGATAATCCTGATTGGTTGTCAGCAGGCCGAGACGCAAAAGCACTTCGGCTGCAACCGAATTTCCGGATGGAGTGGCGTTATCAAAAAAATCTTTGGCGCGCACAATCAGTTGTTCATGACTGTCACCGGTGAAGAAAAAGCCGCCTTTGTCTTCGTCCCAGAATTCACCTATCATCACATCGCAAAGACCCCGGGCTGCAGTAAACCACTCGAGTTCACCAGTAGTCTCAAACAAACTTAGCAATCCATCGATATAAAATGAGTAGTCCTCAAGATAGGCATTTAGTTTTGCTTCACCGTCCTTGTAACTTCTAAGGAGTAAGCCGTCGCGGCGCAGGTTCTTCAATACAAACCGGGCGTTCCGTTGAGCAACCTCCGAATAGTCGGGACGATCAAAAACAGCGCCAGCCTCAGCAAAGCTGGCCAGCATTAAACCATTCCATGCGGTCAGGACTTTTTCATCGCGTGCCGGTTTGACTCGTTTTTCGCGGGCGGCAAACAAAATCTTGCGGCCGTTAAGAAGAGTGGCCTCGAGCTCATCGACCGTCAGCTTTTCCCGGGCTGCAATCTCGGCAAGAGGTTTTTTGATATTGAGAATATTAGCGTCTTCGAAATTTCCTTCCGGCGTCACGTTGTAACACGCCGCAAACAAAGCCGTGTCTTGTTTGCTAAGTAGAGAATCAACTTCAGCCAGACTCCAGACAAAAAACTTTCCCTCAACGCCTTCCGAGTCCGCATCCTGAGTGGAATAAAAGCCGCCGAGCTCATCAGTCATCTCTCGCACGACGTAGTCCAGAACCCCTTCAGCTACGTGTCGCGCCCATTCCTCCTTCGTGAGTTGATAATAATGAAGGTATAGGCGCGAAAGCAGTGCATTGTCGTACAACATCTTCTCAAAGTGGGGTACCAGCCAGCGCGCATCAGTTGAATACCGATGAAAGCCGCCGCCGAGCTGATCATAAATGCCGCCCTCCGCCATCTTGCGACAACTGTGCTTGACGATTTCCAACGCCTCAGGGTTGCCGGTTCGATAAAAGGTGTGCAGTAGAAACTCGAGGGTCATTGCCGGTGGGAATTTTGGTGCGCCGCCAAACCCGCCATCGGTGGCGTCGTAGTTTTTGATTATTCCCCGGTACGCGGCATCCAGCAGATCAAGTGTCAGGGCTTCGTTTGACTCGATCAGCGCCGTCGCGCGTTTGAGTTCACCCAGCACCGACTCCGCCGTTTGACCGACATCTTCAGGCCGTTCGCGAAAGGCATCGGCCACGCTGATTAGCACGCGGGGAAACCCGGGCATGTTGTAACGGTCTTCAGGTGGAAAATAGGTGCCTGCGTAGAAAGGAACAGCGTCAGGCGTCAAGAACACGGTCATAGGCCAGCCGCCATGCTGCGTCATCATTTGCACGGCGTTCATGTAGATCTGATCCAAATCCGGCCGTTCTTCCCGATCAACTTTAATGTTGATGAAATTATCGTTCATCAGTTTTGCGATCGCTTCGTTTTCAAACGACTCGTGTTCCATCACGTGGCACCAATGGCAGGCGGAATAACCAATGCTCAACAGAACTGGTTTCTGGTCGCGGCGGGCGATCGCAAAGGCTTCTTCACCCCAGGGAAACCAATCGACCGGATTGTGCGCGTGTTGCAGGAGATAAGGGCTAGTCTCGTTGATCAAGCGATTCGTGTTGGCGTGTTCAGTCAAGGGCAATTCCTAATTTGGATTTTCTTACATTCTACAGTTCGGAGGTAAGAACGCGAACCGGGCATCAGAGGCAGGTCGGCATTTCAGGACTGACAGCCGCATTTGCTATACTCCGCGAACTGAATGGCTATTCATTTTTCTCGACAGGACTGATCATTTGGAACGCGAAACTCTGGAAATGGATGTGGTTTTCGTCGGCGCTGGTCCGGCGAATTTGAGCGGCGCTCTGCACCTGGCGAAACTTATCAAGACTCACAACGAGGAAGTCGCAAGTGGCAAACGCACCGGCGCGCCGCTGGGTGAAATAGAAATAGGCGTGATCGAAAAGGGCGCGACCGTTGGCGCGCACATTCTGTCCGGCGCGGTCATGGATCCCCGCGCGTTGCGCGAGTTGATTCCGGATTTCGTCGAACAGGGCGCGCCCCTGGAATCACCGGTGAAGGAAGACTATTTCCTTTATCTGACAAAGAAGCACGCGATTCGTTCACCGATAACACCGCCACCACTGAAGAATCACGGGTATTACATTGTTTCTCTCAATCGTCTTACGGCCTGGCTCGGTGACAAGTGTGAAGCAGCCGGCGTAAATATTTTTCCTGAGTTTCCCGGCGCCGACCTTCTTTACGACGAAAATGATCGCGTGGTTGGCGTGCGCACCGGCGACAAGGGCATCGACAAAGAAGGGAAGCGCAAGCCGAACTTCGAACCCGGGGTCGATCTTCGCGCCAAGGTCACAGTGCTCGGCGAAGGCCCGCGCGGCTCCTTAACCAAACAACTAACTGCGCGCCTCAATCTAAATGCCGGGCGCGAGCCGCAGGTTTACAGCATCGGCGTCAAGGAACTTTGGGAGTTGCCAGACGATAGATATCCCACTGGCAGAGTCACGCATACACTCGGCTTTCCTTCTGACGCACATACTTATGGCGGTGGCTGGATTTATGGAATGCAGAACCGCATTTTGAATATCGGTTATGTGACGGGTTTAGACTATCAGGATCCACTACTCGATCCGCACGCCGAGTTTCAGCGCTTTAAACAGCACCCGTTTGTGCGGCAGTTGTTAGAAGGCGGCAAGATGATTCGCTACGGCGCGAAGACGATCGCTGCCGGCGGCTATTTTGCGATGCCGCAAATCTACGCCGACGGAGTGTTGCTGGTAGGCGACTGCGCCGGCTTTCTTAATTCGCAAAGATTGAAGGGCATACACTCCGCGATTAAGAGCGGCATGCTGGCGGCGCAGACTGTTTTCGAATCGCTGTTAGCGGGTGACTATTCCGCCAGGCAGTTGCAACGGTATGAACAGCTCGTCAATGAAAGTTGGATTATTCCGGAGCTGCGCAAGGTTCGAAACTTTCATGCGGGTTTCAAGCATGGCCGCTGGTTAGGGTTGGCAAATACCGGACTGCAATTCATTACCGGCGGCCGCGCCTGGGGACTTTTCGATCGCGCCAAAGCGGAAGCCGGTCACGAGACCATGAAGAAGCTTTCAGCTTACGGTTATCGCGGCGAGAATATCGAACAGCGCTACGATGGCCTGAGCTTTGACGGCAAGATTGCTTTTAACAAATTGACTGACGTCTACCATGCCGCCGTGGGGCATAGCGAAGATCAGCCGGCACATCTTCACGTTCTCGATACCAACATTTGTGCGACGCGTTGCCGGGAAGAATATGGAAATCCTTGCCAGCGGTTTTGCCCTGCCGCCGTTTACGAAATGGTTGACGACGGCACGGACGGGAAGCGCAAGTTGCAGATCAATTTCTCAAACTGCGTTCACTGCAAGACCTGCGACATCATGGATCCCTATCAGATTATTAACTGGGTAACCCCGGAAGGCGGTGGAGGCCCGGATTACAAGGGCATGTAAAGGTTTCCAGCTCGAGGGAAAACGACAATTTATTCCTTATCGCCGTCGGTCAAGGTAAAGTTGACCCGGCCGCGCATCACCTCTTCCAAAGCAATGCGCGTGTTCTTGTGTTTGACCGTATCGATGTCGATGCGCGGCCGCGCACCTCTTTGCAATTGTTTGCTTCGCTTGGCGGCGAGAATTATCAGGCGATACTTGGAATCAATTTCCGGCGCCTGCGTTTCTTCTGCGATCTCTTCGATCACTTCTTTTGTTGCCATTATAAATACTCATCCTCCTGCTCAAATAAAAACCTAGTTTGAATTGTTCTCGTCTTTTGACATAAATGCTTCGACGACGTTTCGCACTTTCCGTTCCTGCCGGCTCAGGCGCGCCCGTTCGGCAAATACAATTGCTGCCAGTTGGTTCGCCGCTAGTTCAGCATCATCGTTGATAACCACATATTGGAATGCGGAATAGTCTTTCAACTCCACTGGAGCGTTCCGCAGGCGCACGTCCAGTTCTTCTGGAGAGTCCGTCCCGCGAGCGGTTAGTCGTGTTTTCAATACTTCGAATGATGGCGGCAAAATAAAGACGCTTACCGAGTCGGCCATCAATTGCCGCACGCTGGCCGCACCCTGAACATCTACCTCAAGAATGATGTCGCGGCCTTCGGCAATCTCTTGCGCGACCTGTTTTCGTGTTGTGCCGTAGAGTTTGCCGTGAACGCGTGCCGATTCGAGGAAATCATCCGCCGCAACCATTTCCTCAAAGATTTCGGGCGTGACAAAGAAATACTCGCGCCCATTTACTTCACCGCTTCTGGGCGCTCTGGTTGTGAACGAAACAGAATAACTAAGATTCGGTACCTTATTCAACACGCGCTGGATCAGTGTACCCTTGCCGCCGCCCGAAGGTGAACTGACAACGAAGAGAATGCCACGGCCTTCGGTCGCTTCCGCAGGAAAGTTTTCCGCCTGGTTCTGATCTAGTTCACTCAACATTCTGGACCTGCTCGCGAAGTTTTTCGACTTCCGCCTTGATTGCCAGCGCCGATTCTTTCATTGACAGATCGGTTGACTTGGAAAGCGTCGTATTGGCTTCGCGGTTAAGCTCCTGCAAAAGGAAGTCGAGCATCTTGCCCGTTTCGCTGGTGGAATTTAAAGCGTCGCGGAACTGTAGCAGATGGCTGCGCAAACGGACCATCTCTTCGCTCACGTCGCTACGATCGGAAAGATAAGCAACTTCCTGGGCCAGCCTGCCTTGATCAATCTCGACTAATTGTCCATCCCGCAAGAGCAGTTCTGAAATACGTTTTTGCAGTCGCGCGCGGTAGGCGTCGACCAAACCAGCGGCAGCGCTTTCGATCAGCGGCACCAGCGCTTCGATCTTGTCGATGCGTTCGGACATTTCCTGGCGCAGCGCTTCGCCTTCCTGGGCGCGCATTCGTTCTAGTTCATCAAGAGCACCCGCTAATGCTTTTTCAAGACCAGCAGAGACGTCGTCGGAAAGACCGTCGCGCGATGGCTGTAACGCGCCCGGCAGCCGCGCCACCAGATTTATGTCCAGTTCGCCGGCGATGCCAAACTCCGTTTGCATTTCGCGGAGCGCATTAACGTAGCCAGCTATTAACGGCCGGTTCAATTCATAGGCGGTTTGTGACGTCTTTTCCAAATTGATGGTCAAATCAACGCGACCGCGCGAAAGCCGCGAACTAATTTGGCGCTTGATCGCAGGTTCAAGCGGAGCGAGCTCGCCTCCGAGGCGCAGGTGCACGTCGAGAAAACGATTGTTCACCGTCTTCAAATCCACGGAAACAGAAAAATTGTCACCTTCCGCTGAACCACGCCCATATCCCGTCATTGATTTCATAATGTTTGTTGGTTATTGGCTGTTAGTTGTTAGTAGTCAGTTGTCAGTTGTCAGTTGTTAGTAGTAGCTGCTCCGTGTCGATTTCATCAATAACTTCGAGTGTTGCGCTACACCGTCCAAGAATGGCCGTCATGAACAACTAACAACTGACTACTGACAACATTACTGACTACTGACCAACTCTTCCTCTTCATCCGCAAATTGAAGTTCGTAGAGTTTGCGATACTGTCCGCCTCGGGCCAGCAGTTCGGAATGCGTGCCAACCTCGGTAATGCGACCCCCTTCCACCACCACGATCGCGTCGGCGCGCCGGACAGTTGAAAGACGATGCGCGATGACCATCGTCGTGCGGTTGCGCACCAAGTTCGCGATGGCCTGTTGCACAAAGCGCTCCGATTCAGCATCCAGCGCCGACGTCGCCTCATCAAGGATTAGCACCGGCGCGTCAACCAATAAAGCGCGCGCGATTGCCAGCCGTTGGCGTTGGCCGCCGGAAAGAAAAATCCCGCGCTCGCCGACTATCGTTTCATACTTCTGTGGCAACTCCTCTATGAAGTCATGAGCGAAAGCGATGCGTGAAGCCTCTTTAATTTCAGCTTGCGTTGCCTCGGGTTTTCCGTACGCGATGTTGTGGCGAACAGTGTCATTGAACAGCACCGTCTCTTGAGTAACCAGGGCAATCTGCGCGCGCAGACTCGATATGGTCGCGTCCCGCAGATCAGTGCCGTCCCAGAGCACCGCGCCCGAAACCGGATCGTGGAAACGCGGCAGCAGCTTCGTAAGGGTAGATTTGCCACCGCCGGATTCGCCAACGAGAGCCACCATTGAACCGGCCGGCACAGTGAGATTGATGTTGTGCAGGACGGAACGTGCTTCGTTTGCATAGCCAAACGAAACATCGTTCAGTTCGATTGCGCGCGTCACTGGACCAAGCACAACTGCGTTTGGCTTTTCCGGGAGATGCGCATCTTCGTCCATCACTTCCCAAACATGATGCGCCGCCGCCAGCGCTTGCTCCATCGCGTTTTGCAGCCGCGAGAGCTTGCGCATTGGGTCGTAACTGCGAAAAAGGAAAAACAAGAAAGTCAGAAACTGCGCGGCGTTCATGCGGCCCGAAACAATTTCGCGCTGGCCAAAATAGAGCAGACAGACGACAAAGACAACGCCGATCATTTCGATTGTCGGCGACGCAAATCCGGAGATGCTCGCGGTCCGCAGATTCGCCCGCACAATTCGCTTTGCGACGGTGGTGAAGCGAGCTGACTCGCGAGCTTCTGAACGATATGCCTTAACTATGTTTTGATTTGAGAGGGCTTCCTGCGCTGTGTCTGTCAGTTGTTTGTTGCCTTCAAAGCTTTCGCGGGAAAGGTTACGCAGCGCGGTGCCGAATCGTGCAGTTAAAACAGCAACGATGGGAGCAATTGCCAGCGAGCCAAGCGTCAACCGCCAACTGTAGTAGAACGAAGCCGCAAGAAATGCGATCAAGGTAAAGCTCTCGCGCAGCATGTCACGCAGCGTGCTGGTTACCGCGGCTTCAATTGCTGCCGCGCTCGACACTAATCTCGAGACGAGGTAGTTCGTGCGATGACGCTCAAAAAAACTGGCGGACTGCGCAAGCAAGTGGCTGAAGAGATCCTGTCGTAGTTTCAAGACCGCCGACTGTCCGATGCGCGCCATCAGATAGGTGGAAAAATATTCGGCGATGCCTTTTGTCAGCGTGAAGACCAGCAGCAGGACGGAGATTATCTTCCATGCGCCCAGGCCCGACGGCGGAATGATTCGCTGCAGACCAAAAAGAGTAGGCGTCCGCTGGCCGGTGCCCTGAGCAAATGCTTGATCAAAGATGGGAACAATCAGACCGCCAATAGCGCTTTCCAACAGACCAACGACGACCATCGCAAAGGTCGCCAGCGCGAAGGTTTCCCAGTGAGGTTTTATATACCTGAGCAGTCTTCTAAGATCGCGCATCTACTTCGGGAAAGTCTCTATTTAGTCTGTCACAAGGAAGGAAAGACGGCTGTAAAATTAAAGAGCAACTATACGTATGAGGCCGCAAAAGCGTCAAGGCGAAGTGATTTGAAGTACTGGTGCAGTTTGCCTGTCTTATCTCCTTAGCACCGTCGCTTCAGCGCGGTGACCTGCGGCCCGACACAAACCGGAAACCGTTTAAACGGTTTCCTCCCAGGCGTGATCGCGGATCACCGGGCTAAAGCCGCGGTGCTAATAAGAACAGCGGTTAAGCTCGGCCCGCGTCAGAACTTGATTTCAACCCCAGACCAAACGCTATGTGCCCTGTCGGTATGAGGTCCTTGCGCGTCTTTCTTAGACCACGCCACCAAACTGAGCTATAATTCCGGTCGTTCAATAACCACCTAAATAAACCCGACGGGATCAAGAAACTTGGCACAGCCATCACAGGTAGAGAGCAAGTTCGCAGGTAAACGCTTGTTGATAGTCGATGACGATGCAGACATGCGTCTGTTGCTGGCGGAATATTTTCGCCGGCTTGGTTTCCAGGTGGATGAGCGCGACAGCGGCAACGCTGCGCTGCAGCCGGCAACGACGGGGAAATTCGATTGTTTTATTTTCGATGTTTCCATGCCTGGGATGTCTGGCTTTGATCTTTTGAAGCGCGCCCGGGAACGTGGTGTGCAAACGCCGGCGCTGTTTTTGACCGCGCATGATGCGTTGGATTACAAGGTCGCCGGTTTTGAAGCCGGCGGCGATGATTATCTGGGCAAGCCTTTTAGTCCGCGGGAACTTGAATATCGGGTCGAGGCCCTGTTGAAGCGCTCAACCTCAGTGGCGTCCAGCACCGATGATGAACGCGTTTCGGTTGGCGATTTGGTGATTGACAAGCGCCGCCACGAAGTTATTCGCGAAGGCACGCGCATCGATCTTACGCCGCTCGAGTTTCAAATTTTGGAGTTGCTCGCGTCTGAGCCCGGCCGCGCCTGGTCGCGTAATGCATTACTTGATCGCGTGTGGAGTACTGAGTACGAGGGCTATCAGCGGAACATCGATCCGCACATAAACCGGTTGCGCAAGAAACTTGAGACTGATCCCAAAAATCCGCGTTACGTGCTCACTGTCCGCGGAGTTGGTTATAAGCTAAATGAAGCTCCGTAACACACACGCCTTATTCGCCGCCCTACCGGCGGTGTCCCTGGACTCCTTAAAGCGATTCTTGAAAGTTAAACCGCTGAGACTTCGTCCGGCCCTGGCTTTGTCATTGATGCTCGCTGGTTCCGCCTCTGCTTGGGGGCAGCAATCCGGCACTCGTTCAATTTCGTTTCCCGTGTCTATCCATTGGACCAAAGAAAAAGAGGTTGCGAAGTATCGCCTTCAAATCGCCGACGATGAAACTTTCCAGAACATATTTTTTGACGGTCGCGTGCCTGGCGAGCGATACACGGTGAATGGTCTGCCGCCGGGCTACTATTACTGGCGCACCGCGCCCGCCGATTCTTCTACCGGCCGATTTTCAACGCCGGTAAGGTTTTTTGTTTCCGGCGGAGCGGTGGTGTCGGCAACGGTTTCGAACAAAGCTGCTAGCCGTCCGCGCGTGCGCAACGCTGCAAACAGCCATTAAGGGGAATTCAAGATGTGGGCGGTTAGCGCATTACTCTTCATAGCCTGGCTCGTCCTTAAGTTCATTTTGCACAAGGGCGGCTTTGTCCACATCCTGCTGCTTGGCGCGATTTCGGTTTTTGTCGTGCAACTTATTACCTACCGCAAGACTCGGTATCATCGGCTCTCCTCTGGAAGTTAGCTTGACCCTTTTCCTACCCCTCGGCAACAATGATCGCGCTTGTTGCATCAACTGAAACAAGGACTTTTCCTGGGGGATTGAAGATTTTCAGTATTGAATGGCACGAGGATTCTGATTATGACTTCTTATCGACGCTTGCTGCCTGCTCTATTGGTTATTCTGGTGTGCTTCGCGATTGGTTGCACCGCAATTTCTGCGCAAAGCGACCAGGCGCGCCGGACCGTGGCCGTCACCTATCCGCTCGATGAAAGTGTGACGGTGAAATTTCGCGGCACAACGCTATTGCCACGATTAAAGGGCGAGGCGAAAGTGAAGCGAGCCGGGCGCCGCGGAACGCGCGTTGAGTTGGCGATTGATAATCTCCCGCGTGCCAACGAGCTGGGCGGCATTTATACGACGTTTGTTTTGTGGGCCATCTCGCCCGATGGGCACGTCGATAATCTCGGCGAGATCAAAAGAGGTGGTAGTTCTTATGTCGCATCGAAACTGGACGTGACGACGCCCCTCCAAACATTTGCCTTGATCATAACCGCTGAGCCCCACTTCTTAATGAAAGTTCCCAGCCGCATGGTGGTGTTGGAAAACATTCCGCCGCAGCGACCCGGCAACAGTCAGGTGGAAACCGTCAGCGTCCAATACATTGGAAACTCGAGCGACTATTTTAGAGATCCGCGCGTGCCGGAAATTGCCTCGTCGGACTATCGGGACATTCCGGTTTCGCTACTTGGCGCGCGACAGGCTGTGAACCTGGCACGCTTCGCCGGCGCGCAGCAGGACGCGACGGAGGAACTTGAACAAGCCGAAGCAGACTTGCTGGCGGCTGAAAAAGCGTTGCGGTTTAGTCAACCTGGGGCTGAGGTCGATGTGCTGGCGCGCAAGGCGACCTCTTCCGCGGCAAAGGCTGAGGAGATGGCCTTCACCCGGCGCGCTGCCCGCCTGCGCCGTGAAGACATTCAGCGTCGCGACGAGGCGCTGCGCTCCGCTGAGCAAACTGCGCAGACCGCGCAACAGGAAATTGAACAACTTCGCGGCGCTCTGGATCGCGAGCAACGCGCGCGTGAGTTAGCAGAACGCGACGCTTCAACGGCCAACCAACAGTTGCGCGAACAAAGAATCGAAGTGGCCCGGCTGCGCGATGAATTGCAGACGGTACGTTCTGAAGGGGAAGCCGCAAAGGTGAATCTGGCTCGCCTCGAAGGCGAGCGACACGCTGAGCAAGCGCGGTTGGAAGGCGAACAACTTGACCAACAACGGCGCGCGGCGGAAGCAACCTTGAAAAGTAGTTTGGCAAAGTTTGGTACGGTAAAGGACACCGCGAAGGGGTTCCAACTCTTGCTGCCCGAATCCATCTGGAGCGGTCCACGCGCAACGACGTTAGTTTCCGCGGCCGCGGCAAAACTTGAACCGCTCGCTGCGTTGCTGGCAAGCAATCCTGATTATCAGGTTGTGATCGAAGCATACACCGACGGCAAAGGCGACGAGGTTACGTTGCAACAATTGACGCAGGAGCGCGCGCGCGAGTTGTCTGATCGCTTTCAGGCTGCCGGCGTGGAAGCGGCGCGGCTTCAGGCCAACGGAATGGGAGCAGCAAATCCGCTGGCTAGCAACACGACAATTGCCGGCAGAGCGCGAAATCGCCGCACGGAAATTACATTCATGCCAACAGCTGCGCGCAGCGCCGCAAATCAATAGGCAGTCGGCAGCAGCAGTCGGCAGCAGTCAAAAAGTGCATCGACGGCCGCTGGCGGTGGTATTTTTCGTTGCCTACTGCTGCATTTTTGCCTGCCTACTGCTCCTGCCTACTGCTTACTGATGTATGTCCCCACTTGAAGTCCTACAACTTGTCGGTTACTCAATTGGCGCGCTGTTGCCCGTCTGGCTGGGCATTCAACTCTTTTCGCGCCGCCGCAAGCTGACCGCAGTTGAACGACTGTTGTTTTTTCTGGCCCTGACGATGGGCGGTTGGCATGGCAGCAACCTCATCATCACCCTCCATAGCCTTTTTGGTTTCGGTTACGACAAATGGATCACCCTGCTGCGCGCCGCTGACACTGTTTCCGTAATCAGCATCACGTTTGCTTATTCCTTTTTGCTTCACGTTCATCTCTATCTGTGGGCTGGTGCGTCTAACCGTCCGTTAAAGCTGAGCGAAAAAGTTCGCGTCTATCTCTCTTACCTCCCGAATCTTTTCCTGGCCGTTGCGCTCTACAAGATTTGGTTTCGGCCGTACGCGCCGATGATGAGCCGGTTGCATTTTCTAGTCTTCCCGATGGCGGTCTGGATCACCTATGTGCTGGGCGTGATAGCCATCACCGAACTGCTGATCGCCCGGAAGACGCAGAATCAAAGTGAGCAACGAATCATGCGCACGCTCGCCGCCTCGTTTGTCGTAATCGGAATCGTGATTCTTGCAGCACTCGCTTTCGGCCTGGGTGAGGGAACTGAAGCCGGTCTCTACTTGAAGACAGTTGCGAATCTTGGATCCTTGCTGCCTTCGCTGCTGCTTGCTTATTACATCTATCGTTATCGCTATCTTGAACTGATTATTGAAGAAAGTTTGATTGTCGCGTCGTTTGCCGCCGTAGTTCTCACCATCTACATCTACGGCATCAAGACGATCGGCGATTGGATGACGGTGCGTTACGGCATCCGGCCGGGTGTAATCGAAGCGCTGCTAATCCTGGGGCTTGCACTCGCGGCAGCGCCACTGCGTCGCTGGCTCGAGAAACGATTTCATAAACTGTTCGAACGCGAGGCAGCGCTCTATCGTCAGGTTGTTTCGCGCATTGGTTCGCAAGCCGGCCAGTACAAACAATTGCCGCAGTTGCTTGATTTTGTTCAGCAACAAACGACCCAGGCACTCGGCCTACGACGCACGCGCATCGTCCTGCGAGAACGTTTTGTTACCGGCGAGCCTGCGCCGGCTTTTAGCGGCAACAACGATGGCGCCGCTTTCAGCGAAGGCGTGCTGGAGAACGTGATCGAGCTTGCGCAAGTTGGCAGTTGGCAACCCGTGGAAAATCACCAGGCGCTAGCTAGTCAGGGGTTTGAACTGGCGTATGCCTTGCGTCGGGACGAACGAGTGTCCGGCGTGCTGTTGATCGATGCCGCCGCGGCGACTCTTACCGAAGACACGCGCTCGGTTCTTGAAGTACTGGCCGGGCAGGTCGCGATCGCCGTCGAAGACTGCCGTCTCGTGGAAGAAAACGTAACGCTGGAACGAAAACTTGCGGAGCGCGAGCGGCTGGCAGCGCTTGGCCAGATGGCCGCCACGGTTGCGCACGAAATTAAAAATCCGCTGTCAGCAATAAAGTCGATCGCCCAGGTGATGCGTGAAGACGAGAGCATGAGTCGGGAGTATGCGCGCGATTTGAGTTTGATTATCGGTGAGACTGATCGCCTGGGCCAGAGCGTTACGCAACTGCTGAGTTTCGCGCGCAGCAAAGCACCGGCAGAGTTGCCTCAACTCGCCAGCCAACTGGTTGATTCTGTTGTCAGATTGTTTCAGGCGACCGCCGATAATCGCGGGGTTAAGTTAACGACGAAATTCGGTGCCGACTTAGAGCTGAGCGGTGATGTCGTTTCATCAGTGCGGGTGGCCCTGTCGAATTTGCTTCTGAATTCGCTGCAAGCAACGAACAAAGACGGCGAGATAGTCATCGCGCAAGACGTTAAAGACGACGCACTCGTCATCACAGTTCAAGACACCGGCCCAGGCATATCCGAAGAGTTGCGAAAGCGCATTTGGGAACCCTTCTTTACCACAAAGCAGAGAGGCACGGGCCTGGGGCTGGCCATTGTGCGCAAGCGAATGGAAGAAGCAGGTGGAACTGCGCGACTCGTTTCCCCCGCTAATGGCCAAGGTGCGCAGTTCGAATTGCGCGTAGCTTTGCACCCTGAACCGGAAAACTGATCTCGCCACAGAGCTATTTCATCGTAGTGCCATGAAGTCAGTACCACCTCGCGGTAGCGGGTGGGTCGTTTCCGATTTTATCGCGTCCGTCCAATCGGATTTGACTATCGGCAATCATGAGACCCACCCGCTACCGCGAGCAATTGTGTTTGATGTCAAGTAGATTTTTGGGCAACCCTCCATGGTGATTTGGTTTTGAGCATGACATTGACAATAG
>JACCVY010000234.1 GCA_013697915.1 Blastocatellia bacterium
TCCGGTAGTCCTCTGTTCATTTCGAGGCTGTGCCTCCGCTAAGAACGGAGGCGTAGCCTCAGTCGGCACAGCAAGCATCCGGAAAGGCAAAGCCTTTCCGCACGGAAGGCGGCATAGCCGCAATCGCTACACCGCTACAGCCGCGGCGATCTTTCCGTGGGATTGATACCCAGCTAGGTTCAAATGCTCATAACGCATCGCCAGCAAACCTTCGAGACCTTTCAATCTGTTTTCCGGATCGCGTATTTCAAGCTTAGGCAGCGGATAGAACTCACGCGAAAGTAGCGTCTCGACCTGGTCAAGGTGATTCTTGTAAATGTGATAGTCGCCGAGTGTGTAAACGAACTCGCCGGCTTCCAGGTCGGTAACATGAGCGACCATACGCGTCAGCAGAGCGTACGAACTGATGTTAAAAGGCACGCCCAAAAAAGCATCCGCCGATCGCTGATAAAGCTGGCAATGCAGTAATCCTGCGTCAACCTTGAACTGAAACAAGGTATGGCAAGGAGGCAAATCAACGTTGTCGGCTTGCCGCGGATCCCAGCCAGTGACAATCAAGCGACGCGAGTTCGGGTGCGTACGGATTTCGTTAATCAACTTCGCAATCTGATCCACTCCATTTCGCTCGGGATAATTGCCGCCGAACGAACGCCATAGATATCCATAAACCGGACCAAGGTCGCCCGCCTCGCGTTTGAACCGGGCCGTATGTTCTTCATCCGCCCATTCGGCCCAGATATCGACGCCTTTTGCTCGTAAATTCGCTTCATCGGTATCGCCGGACAGAAACCAAAATAGTTCTTCCGCTACCCAGCGAAAGGGAATTTTTTTCGTCGTCACAATCGGAAAGCCGTCGCGCAAATCAAAGCGCGTTTGATAACCGAAGTGAGAAATCGTGCCGACGCCGGTACGGTCCTGATGCTCGCTTCCGTTTTCCAGAATTGATCTCAGCAGATCGTGATATTGTTTCATGCGAAATATTTTGACAGGATTAACAAGATTAACAAGATTGCCGAAAAGGTCAAAAACAAATTAGGACAGGGTTGACAGATATACAAAATGAAAAGACAGAAGATCAGTGCGGATCATTTTCCCATGCGGTACATCGTGTTAATCCCGTCCAGCAATCTTGTCGGTGCAGTATAACTTTGCTCAAGCTTAATAAGTAAGCATGAAACAATACAATTTGTGTTTCCTCGGTTTTGGCAAAGTCGGTCGCGCGTTGGCTCGCTTGCTGGCTGCAAAGGCTAGCGAGCTGCGCGAGACGTATGGCATTGAGTATCGAGTCACCGGCGTGGCCAGTCGCACTATTGGGTGGCAAGCAAAGGCTGACGGATTTGAGCTTGCAAATTTGGGCTCAAATGCCAGTCTCCAAACTGGTTCTACCTCGACTGGCGTCAGTGAATGGTTGCAAGACGCCAAAGCCGATGTTGTTTTTGAAACGACGTCACTCAATCCCGATTCCGGACAACCAGCGATCGTCTATCTGCGAGCGGTATTGCAATCAGGAGCGCACGCAATTACGGCGAATAAGGGTGTGCTGGTTTATGGCTTTCAAGAGTTGAACCAACTCGCGCGCGCCGGCGGCAAACAATTTCTTTTTGAGTCTGCCGTGCTGGACAGCGCGCCCGTCTTCTCACTCTTCCGCGAAACACTGCCGGCGGTGAAGCTGCGCGGCTTCAGCGGCATCTTCAGTTCAACCACAAATATAATTCTCGAGACGATGGAAGCAGGGCGCACGTTTGCCGAAGGATTGAAAACCGCCCAGGAGTTAGGCGTTACGGAAACCGATCCGAGCCATGACATTGATGGCTGGGATGCGACGGTGAAAGTATGCGCGCTGGCGAATGTACTTATGAATGTTCCCCTGAAGCCAGCCGAGGTGGCGCGCTCCGGGATTCGCGAGTTGAATCCTAATCAATTGCAGCGGGCACGCGCGGAAGGGAAGCCGTTCAAGCTTGTCGCGCGAGCCAGCCGTCAGCAGGATGGAAAAATTTCAGCCGTCGTGCGTCCGGAACAAATTGGGCAGCTGGAACCGCTGGGAAATGTGCGCGGCACTTCGCTCGCGATTCACTTTGAACTCGACATGATGCCGGGCCTGACCATTACGTCGCACCGGCCAAATTTGCAAAGCACTGCCTATGGGTTGTTGGCAGATTTTATCAATGCTGTTCGAGACTGAAACGAAGGATATTTGGCCGCGGATGACGCGGATGACGCGGATCGGCCTTCAGCAGTAACGATGACCCTCAAGTCCAAAAAAGTCTCAAGGTTGGGAAGGGTGGTTTACCCCCGCCCAAGCTTGAATGGCTGGGACCTTCATTTCAAGAGAGGCATAAGCAAGTGAGTTGAATTTTCGCAAACCAGCGGGGGTAAACCACCCTTCCCAACCCAGAGCTTTTCCTACTTGATTGGCTTCATCAAGGTTTGAAAACTTTTCAAGGTCTACTTCTACCGAGCTATCTCGCAAACTCCTTCGATGAGTCGGTCGATCTCCTCTTCCGTCGTATAGCAGGCGCAACCGGCGCGCACCAAACCTTCAGCTCCGAGTCCCAGGCGTTCCACGACAGTGGCCGCGTAAAAATCTCCGTGCGAAAGAAACAGTCCACGCGTAGCAAGCAGTCGCGAAACTTCGGTCGAACTTACACCATCTATTGTGAACGCGACGGTCGGTGTTCGAGGCAAATCGGGCGTTGGCCCATAAAGCCGAACACCATTTATCGACGCCAACCCGTCCCACAACTTCCTGGTCAACGCTGCGCTTCGCTGATGCAATTCATCGTAGACCGTCGACAATTGATCGCGCCTCGAGCCTGTGGTCGCGAAGGATGCAAGGAAGTCAATCGCCGCCCCAGTCCCTACGATACCTTCCTGATTCTGCGTCCCCGTCTCAACATTTTCTGGTGGAGCATCAGGCGCGGGGATTAGTTTGGGAAAGTCGATCGATTCGAGCAAACCGACTTTGCCAAACAGCGCGCCTTCGTGCGGCCCATAAAATTTGTATGCCGACATGCCGAGAAAGTCGCAGTCTAAGGCCTGAACATCCACGAGCGCATGGGGCACGTAGTGAACGGCATCGACAAAAACCAGCGCGCCGACCGAACGCGCCAACTTGATCGCGCGCTTCACGTCGTTAATTGTGCCGAGGGCGTTTGAGGCGGCGCCGATCGCAATTAGCTTAGTACGTTTTGTTACCGACTGTTCAAAACTTTCCCAGTCGAGCTGACCTGTCTGCGGCGCCATTTTCACAGTTCGCAAATTGATCCCGCGTTCAATCTTCAGATAGTGCCAGGGCGCCACGTTCGCGTGATGGTCCAGTTCAGTCACAACCATTTCATCCCCGGCCTCCCACCTCTTTCCCAATGCCCGCGCCAGGTGAAATGTCAGCGTCGTCATGTTTGCGCCGAAGGCGATCTCTCTGGGCGAAGCATTGAGACAGTCAGCGCAGGTTTGGCGCGCACGCTCAATCGCGGCGTCAGTTTCTTCGCTGGTCGGGTAAGCCCAATGCGTGTTCGCGTTGTGGTTATAGAGATAGTCGGACATTGCCTCGACAACCTGCCGCGGAACCTGTGTCCCGCCGGGGCCGTCGAAATATGCAACCGGATGATTGTTGTGGGTGCGTTTAAGCGCAGGAAAGTTTGCGCGGATCTCGGCGGTTGAAGCTATCGTCATGACCTCGGGTTCAGGAGCCGGACTGATTTGAAGACTAATCCACAGATTACGCAGATTACACAGAAGGCAGCAAGCGGCCACAGGGGATGAGTCCTGCCGCATTTCAAGTATCCATTTTGTGTTTGTCGGCGAATGGGCTGAATTGATGGATCCAATCCGTTTGGGGAGAAGGTTTCGATTGACAGTTTTCCTGATATTACGGACCTCTGTCTCTATTTCTGTGATGCGATTAGTTATCTGCGTATGTTTGCTTGCGGTGTTTGTTTTGAGTTGTGCGCTAAGCGCGCATCCGACCGCACCGTGGCCCAGTGACAATTCTGCGCCAGCAATTCCCGGCGCGCTTGGTGTCAATATTCATTTCACCGATCCCAAGCCGGGTGAGTTAGCAATGTTAGCCGCGGCCGGATTCCGCTGGGTGCGCATGGATTTTGTTTGGCAGAGCACTGAAACCGGGAAGGGCACCTATGATTTTTCCTCGTACGATCGTTTAGTGAGCGCGCTTGATGAACATCATTTGCGGCCGCTCTTCATTCTCGACTACACAAACACACTCTACGATGGTGACCATTCACCTTTCACAAGCGAAGGCAGGCAGGCCTTTGCAAGCTGGGCGGCGGCGGCTGTGAAACGTTATCGCGGGCGCGGCATCGTTTGGGAAATCTACAATGAACCCAACACCGGTTTTTGGACACCCGCACCGAACGTTTCGGATTACGTGAAGCTGGCGCTGGAAACCAGTAAAGCTATCCATCAAGTGGCGCCTAACGAGCAGATTATCGGACCGGGGGTTTGGGGATTCGATTTTCCGTTTGTTGAGGAGTGTTTGCGAGCAGGCCTGCTGAATTACTGGTCCGCCGTTTCAGTTCATCCTTACCGCAAAACTGAACCCGAAAGTGTAGTGGACGACTACGCGCTGCTGCGAAAACTAATCCAAAAGTATGCGCCCAACAAGCGTGTGCCGGTAATTTCGAGTGAGTGGGGTTATTCTTCCGCCTCATTCAACATTGGAGAAGAAAAGCAAGCGTCCCTCCTGGCCCGCCAGATTTTGATAAATCAATCGCAGGGTATCGCTCTTTCCATCTGGTATGACTGGCGCGACGATGGCCGCAATGCGAACGAGATCGAACATCACTTTGGAACCGTTTTCGCGTCGCCATATCCCGAGCGCGATCCACTCTACGATCCGAAACCTGCGTATCGAGCAACGCAAACCTTAACCAGATTTTTGACGGGTTGCGGATTTGGCGAACGTATCACTGGCCCACAGTTGAGTAGCGACGATTATGTACTGGCGTTTCGCTGTAAGGGCGCCACAAAGTTTGCCGCGTGGACCACTGCGTGGTTGGGCCGAACCGTAATCGTTCCGCTGAGCCCGGCAGCCTATCGCATTACTGCTGCTACCGGTGACGCCGGCGGCGAAAAACTCAGCACTGCTTCCGGCTTGACGCTCAAGCTCAGTAGCTCGCCCCAATACCTGGAATCATCAGACCGTTGAAACCTGCCAAAAAAGCGCAGTATTTCTGGTTTTTCTCAATTTCTTGAAGACACCGCGCATCGCTCGGGTGACTTCCAGAAAATGCGGAAGTCGACCCCCATTCCTCGTTTAAATCATTTGCAGAACTTTACTTATGAACAATTTTACCCCGACCAAATCGGAGCAGACTCAATTCTCTGTGCGCGATGTCGCAAGCGCTCTGTTTTGCCACAAAGCGCGTTCGCTATGCGAAAAAGATCCAAACGCATTGGCAGAACATTCAGCAAGTGACTGGGCTTGGGAAGCTCCGGTACCTTGCAGGCAAACTGAAATTCGCCCCGGCCAAGACGAAACACAAAATTTATAGACGCGTTTTCAAGTTGTACCAAAGAGTGGGCCGACGCTTGCCGCCGGTACTGAGAAATATTGAAGAGCTCAACTTTGCTGCGGTTAAAGATTATGTGCCGCAAGTTTATTGCGGTCAGGCCACACTATTTCTGGCGAGTGACGATCGGACCGCGGCATTCGATCTTGAAGAAGGCTGGCAAGGCCTGGTCGCCGGGGACCTGGAAAAGATTCGCGTCTCCGGGAATCACCTCGACATAGTGAAAGAGCCACACGTTCGTAGGCTCGCGGAAAAATTGCGGGCTTGTCTCGACCAGGCACATAGTCAAATTGATGTGCGGTGAAACGGGGCAGGCAACAATGAATTCTGGCAAGCGGATGCTTTTGAGACTTTTTATCTGTTAACAACTAAAGGAAATGGGCATGAATGTGGAACGAGCTTGAGCGGTTGCAGAAAGCGAGTTCAGGCCAAAGCCGGTTCAAAAAACGTATGAGCACAAGTTCCGCTGTAAATCCCATCAAGTCCACGACGCCGCAACAAGTCAATCTCGGGTTTCTGCGGCCGAACAGTCCGCTGCCGCTGGTGTTACGACCGGCCACTCGAGGCATAAGCCTGATTGAATGGGCGCGGAGCAACATCCACTTCATCGACAGCTCGCTGTTGCAACATGGGGCGGTTCTCTTTCGTGGTTTTGACCTGGTGGAGGTCGCCGATTTCGAACGTCTGATTGAGGCTGTGTCGGGTCCGCTGCTCGATTATTCGTATCGCTCGACGCCGCGCAGTTTGGTTTCCGGCAGAATTTATTCGTCGACTGAATACCCGGCGCACCAGTCGATTCCGCTGCACAACGAGAATTCCTATTCGCGCAGTTGGCCCATGAAGCTCTGGTTCTTTTCCCTGCAAGTTGCCAAACAAGGCGGCGCCACACCGATAGCCGATAGCCGAAAGATCTTCGAGGCGATTCCCGCGGAGATATGCGATTCGTTTGTGCGCAAGGGACTAATGTATGTGCGCAATTACGGTATTGGACTCGATCTTCCCTGGCAGGAAGTGTTTCAGACTTCCAGCAAAGTCGTGGTTGAAAATTTCTGTCGCAAGTCAGACATGGAATTTGAATGGCTCGCCGATGACCAGTTGCGCACACGACAAATTTGCCAGGTCGTTGAACGACATCCGCGTACGGGCGAAGCGGTTTGGTTCAATCAAGCCCATTTGTTTCACATTTCCAGACTGCCGCTGGAAGTTCGCGAATGGTTGTTGTTGTCGTTGGGCGAGCAGAATCTGCCGCGCAACGTTTATTTCGCCGACGGGTCAAGCATCGATGCGGAAGTGATTGAAGAGATTAATCGCGTTTGTGACGAGCACTCGATCGTTTTTCCCTGGCACGAAGGCGACGTCCTGCTGCTCGACAACATGTTAACCGCGCACGGCCGCAAACCGTTTGTCGGCAAACGCAAGGTGGTCGTCGGAATGGCAGAGCCGAACCAACCGGTTTTCGCACGCGCCACGCGGCACGAAATTTTGGGCAATATTTAGCGAACCCGATCGCGCTGGTTGAAAGCAAATAACTATGGCAACCCTTGTTCAAGAAATATTAAATATCAGAGAAAAGATAAGCGGCGGCTTTTTGCCGCGCCGGCACTTACTGGCAGAGTTTAATAACACTGCTCGCGCTTACCCTTATGACAAGTGTGTTCACGAGCTTTTCGAAGCGCAGGTTGAACGCACACCTGCGGCAATTGCTGTCGTGGCAGACGATCGACAACTTACTTATGCCGAACTGAACGAACGCGCCAACCAGCTCGCGCGTTTTTTGAGACGTTTTGGTGTTGGTCCCGATTCGCTGGTCGGCTTGTGTGTAGATCGCTCGCTGGAAATGATTGTTGGCATTCTCGGAGTCTTAAAGGCGGGCGCCGGTTATGTGCCCATGGAACCAACTTACCCGGCGGATCGACTTGCTTTCATGTTGCAGGACGCGAATGTTTTTGTTTTGCTCACGCAGTCGCATCTGCTCGCTCAACTTCCATCGCACAACGGGCCGCGGCTCTCGCTTGATTCTGACTGGGACGTAATCGCTAAGGAACGAAAAGACAACCTTGCCGCATGGGCCAACCCCGCGAACCTGGCGTACGTTATCTACACCTCGGGTTCAACCGGCAAACCGAAAGGCGTGATGATTCACCATCGCGGCCTGGTCAACTATTTAACCTGGGCCACTGAAACTTATGAAGTAGCGGCAGGCTGCGGCGCTCCGGTCCACTCTTCATTCTCTTTCGACTTAACCATTACCAGTCTTTTTGCGCCTTTACTGGTAGGCCGCAGCATATTCCTGGTTGCCGACGGCATTGAGAATTTGGTCGATGCGTTGCTGGCGCGCGACAACTATAGTCTCGTAAAAATTACGCCGGCTCACCTAAGAGCACTTGCAGAGTTAATGCCTGCGGATCAAGTTCGCGGCCGCGTACGTGCGCTGGTAATCGGCGGCGAAGCCTTGCACCTGGAAAGCCTTGCTTTCTGGCGGACTCAAGCGCCATTGACTCGCTTGATAAATGAGTATGGACCAACTGAGACGGTGGTTGGCTGCTGCGTCTATGAAGTAGCCGAAGACGATCCGGTTTCGGGCCCGGTCCCAATTGGAACGCCAGTAGCGAATTCGCAACTCTATGTGCTTGATGAATCGCTGCAGCCGGTAGACGAGGGAGCGACGGGCGAACTTTACATCGGCGGCGACGGCGTTGGTCTTGGTTATCTGAATCGCAGACAGCTGACTGACGACCGCTTCATTCCGGATCCCTTCAGCAGAAACTGCCGTGGCCGCCTTTATCGCAGCGGGGACCTCGTCCGGTTTAACGACGAAGGCAATCTGGTTTTCCTCGGGCGAATTGATAACAAAATCAAGATCAAAGGTTTCCGTATCGAGCTTGATGAAGTGGAAACCATGCTCAATCAATGCGCTGGTGTGCGCGATTGTGCGGTGGTCGCGCGTGAAGACGCGACCGGCGAAAAGCGCTTGATTGCCTATGTCGTTGAGGATGGTACGCAGACGGAAGTCGATGAACTGCGAAAGGCGATGAAGAGCAGGGTTCCGGAATAAATGGTGCCCACGACGTTCATGAAAATGGAATCGCTGCCGCTGACGACAAATGGAAAGGTCGATCGTCAGACTTTGCCGGCGCCGGACCGCAAGCAAAACGTCTGCACGGAAAAGCGCGCGCCAAAGCATTCTCAGGCCGAACAAACGCTTATGAAAATTTGGGCGGAGGTTCTCAAGGTCGAGAAGGTGGGAATAAACGATAACTTCTTCGATCTTGGCGGGGACTCGATACTCGGTACGTTGATTCTCGCCAGGGCGGCGCAGGCAGGCGTCAAATTCTCGCCACGCCAATTGTTTGAGCATCAGACTATCGCTGGGTTAACAAATGTCACAAGCTGAGGCCATCAGTTATGGATCGGTTGCGCTGAAGCCGTCGCGGTTTCCCGGCCTTGCTTTGGACGTTGCGGAAGTTCACCTGTGGCAGGCCCCATTGGATGGGCGACCCGCTGACATCTTCGAATCGTTCTTATCTGCGGACGAACTAGCGCGCGCCAATCGTTTTCATTTCATTAAAGATCGAACGCACTTTGTCGTCGCTCGCGGTCTGGTGCGAAATCTGCTGGCCGCTTATCTCGGCATCAATTGTTCGGAACTTCGATTCTCTTACGGCGCAAAGGGAAAGCCTTTTCTGCTGCTCGACGGCCAGACGCAAATCAATTTCAATCTTTCACACGCCAACGGCCGCGCCGCTTTTGCCTTTTCCCGAGGGCGCGACCTGGGCGTGGATCTGGAATATGTGAAAGAGGATTTTGACGTCGAGTTGATCGCGAACCGTTTCTTCTCCAGGGCCGAGGTGTTGGCGCTGCGGACGGTGCCGGCAGAGTTGCGCAAGCAGGCGTTCTTTAACTGTTGGACGCGTAAGGAAGCCTACATAAAGGCGCGCGGCGAAGGTTTGTCGATGCCGCTCGATCAATTTGATGTAAGTCTCAGGCCGGGTGAGCCGGCGGCGCTACTGAACAACTATCGCGAGGAACGAGAACTAACGCGCTGGTCCATGAAATCGATTCCAGCGCCCGAAGGCTACGTTGGCGCGCTGGTGGTTGAGGGTCACGACTGGCAGTTGAAGAGTTTTAGTCTGGAAAAAGTTAATGCACCCAATCCATCCGCGAACGTCACCGCCCTGGCATGTCCTCAACACAACCGCTTGTCACTCGGCTGAAGTCGCAGTTTCCGCTTCTTCTTTTTTCTTTCTCCACATGCCGGCGATTTGATTTGCCTCGGCCTGCGTCATGTTGTCGTAGATGTCTGCGGTATTTTTGACGACGCCGTCTTCGAGCTCCAACACTTCCCAATCAGGTGCATTCGGATCGGTGCCTGCGCGCCCGGGCTTCACGCGAATCTCATAAGAAATTTCTATCGCTTTGTTTTCAGTTTCCATCAGTTTCTTCCTTTGCGTTTTCCAGCGGTCGTTCCAGGTTCAATCTGTTAATTTGCGGAAGGTGAATCTAACATGTTTTCTAATTGACCGTCACGGCAGCACGAAACTGGCGACCACTCTAGCCTGCGGAGCAGGCTGAGTTTGTCTTCGTCGCCGAGCGACTTTTTCCGCAAAGCATGTGCTCATTACCCCTACTCGTGGGGGTTCTGCATTGCCTGGGTATCGCAAACTCGGTTCGCGCGGCATGGCGGAAAAGTTTTGCCTGGCGCGCAGCCGTCAGGTAGCATGGCGGCGCTCGTAGCACAGACTTCAGTCTGTGAAACTTTGATTCAACAAAAGCACCGACTAAAGTCCCTGCTACCTAAAAACTTTATGTGCACCGATAGACGAGACTTTCTGCGACGGTCTACCGCGCTTGCGGGCGCAAGTTTGCTCAGTGGATTTGCGTTTGCAGAACCGGCGGAGGCCCTGCAACAACGCGAGGCGCCGGAAGCAATTCGTAAACTAAAAAAAATGACCGGCGATGTTGTGCCCATCTCGCTGGACGAACGAAAGGCGCGCGTTGAAAAAGCTCGCCGATTGATGCGTGAAAAGCGCATCGACGCCATTTATCTCGAGCCCGGCTCCAGCATGTTCTATTTCACCGGCATGCAGTGGGGAACCAGCGAGCGCATGTTCGCGCTGGTTATTCCGGCGCGTGGCGACATCGCCTGGGTCTGCCCAAAATTCGAAGAAGAACGCGCGCGCGAGCTGATAAAAATTGGCACAGACATCCGCACCTGGGAAGAGGATGAGAGCCCTTACCAACGGGTGGCGGAAATTTTTCGCGACCGCGGCCTGGGCGTTGGCCGCGTTGGTATGGAAGAGCGGGTGCGTTTCTTTCTTTTCGATGGCATTCGCAAAGCTGCGCCGGCGTTGCAATACGTGAGCGCCACGCCAATTACAGCCGGTTGTCGTATGTACAAATCTCCTGCCGAGATCGCGCTGCTGCAAAAGTCGAACGACATCTTGCTGGTGGCTTACAAAGCCACTCATGACTCGATGCGTGGAGGAATGCCGCAGGACGAGTTTGCTCGAAACTGCGCCGCGGCGTTACAGGCGCTCGGTGCGCCGGGCGGAATCTTTGTCAGCTTCGGCAAATACACGGCGTTTCCGCACGGCAGCATCACGCCGCAGAAACTGAAAGAAGGCGATGTGGTGTTAATGGATGGCGGTTGCAGCGTTGATGGTTATCAGTCAGACATCACCAGGACTTTCGTTTTTGGTAAACCAACCAATCGGCAGCGAGAGATATGGAACCTCGAGCGCCGTTCGCAGGATGCAGGATTCGCGGCTGCGAAAGTTGGCGCGCCGTGCGAAGCGGTAGATGCAGCGGCGCGTAAGGTAATCACAGACGCGGGCTTTGGGCCCGATTACAAAGTTCCCGGTCTGCCGCATCGCACCGGCCATGGGATTGGGCTCGATGGCCACGAATGGACCAACTTCGTCCGCGGCAACAAAACACCGATTCAACCAGGCATGTGCTTCAGCGATGAGCCAACCATTGTGATCTATGGCGAGTTTGGCATCCGTTTGGAGGATTGTCTTTACATCACTGAAAACGGCGCGAAGTTTTTCACGCCGCAAAGCAAGTCGATTGATGAGCCGTTTGGCTGAAAGTTATCTGCGGACTACGCAAGGTCGCCCGGTTCGGATTTGTTTGGGGGGCTAAGATGACCGAAACTTGTTCGCATTTGGATCAGATACGAGAAGTAATACCAAGCGCCGACGGTTGTGAGGATTGTTTGCGCATAGGCGCGCAGTGGGTTCATCTGCGCCTGTGCATGACCTGTGGCCATGTTGGTTGTTGCGACTCTTCACCAAATCGGCACGCAACCAAACACTTTCACGCGAGCAATCATCCGATCATCAAGTCATTTCAGCCGGGTGAAGAATGGGGCTGGTGTTACGTGGATGAAGTGATGTTCGACTCGCTGTGAAAACGACAGATCTTCCGCTCCCTGTTTGCTGTGACGCCGGAACTATCGAAAGATCTCTCTACTCATGGAATGGCTGAGTCACACCTGGGGCACAACAGCGAAAGAGCGCCAGCTTGTCTTTCCCTGCGACCACCTCATTACAAATCCCGATGATGCGGTGTTTCGCGGTGTTACGATTCGCGCGACACCGGCGATTGTCTTTCGCTGGCTGTGTCAGATGCGCGTGGCGCCCTACAGCTACGACTGGATTGATAACGGCGGGCGGCAAAGTCCGCAAGAGTTGTCTGCTGGTCTCGAACACCTCGAAGTTGAGCAGGACATGATGAGAATTTTCGATCTGGTGGATTTCGAAAAAGATCGGCAGTTAACGCTTCGCGTGAAACCGCGAACCCGCGCCGCGCGAAGTTTTGGAGACATCGCCGTCAGCTATTTGGTAGTTCCCGGCGAACAAGGTTCCTGCCGGCTCCTGGCGAAACTCGTCGCGCGATATCCACCCGGCGTAACAGGAATATTCATGTCCGCGTTATTGCCCTGGGGCGATCTCGTCATGATGCGCAGGCAGTTGCTCAACTTTAAGTTATTGGCTGAACGCCACATCGGCCGAAGTCAGTAGTCAGTTGTTAGTTGTCAGTTGGTCGATAACCAGAAGCTTTAGTGCCCACGAGGCGTGAATGCAGATCGCTTATTAGCTACTGACAACGAGTGACTGACAACTGACCACGGTTTAACTATGGGTTTGTTTTGAAGACAAATACGAGGGCGCCCTGTGGGTTGTCTGTTTTGATGGCGAGGAGTTTGGCAATCTTCGCGGCATACACCGGATCCAAAGACTCTAAAGCCTCCTGCTGTTTCTCCGCCGCTTTGCGATCTCCCGTTGCAAGGTAGGTTAAGGCGAGTCCGAAGTAACCCGGCGCATGTTTCGGATTCAGCGCGATGACCTGCTTCAGTTCTTCAAGCGCTTCGCGATAGCGTTGCAAATTATAAAAAGCGAGTCCGGCGGAATAATGCAAATCAGCCACGGCCGGCGAGCGGAACGTATTTCCACTTTCGAGATTGATCTGTTCTGCTCGCTGAACATAAAGCGCTAACTTAATGGCCTCGAGCGCCAGCGGAAATTTCTCGAGCGCGGTGTAAGACCTGCTCAACTGATAGTAATCTTCCGCGTCGACGATCTGTGGCTTAATCCGAATCGCCATTCTCAAAGCGACCACTGCTTCCTTGTATTGCTTGAGCGCGACGTAGGCCACGCCAAGCTTTCCGTATGCAGCAGCGTCATTAGGATCGTGCTCAATTGCTTGTCGCAGCGTTTCGAGTGCCTCAGCATCATGACCCGTGTCAAGGAACGTCAGTCCTTTTAAGAAAAGAGATGCTTCGGGCGAAGCTTCAGTCCCAGTCGTTGGGATCGCGGCAGAATTTCCCGGCAGAATAATCTTGACGTCCGATAGTCCTTGTTTTGACTGGCTCGTCGTGGGTTTGCTTACGGCGCTGTTTTCTGAGGTTGGCGCGGTGAGTTGAGCCTGTGCCCGGCTTATTTCCGTAAAGCCGAAAACAATTAGACAGAAACAGACGCCAGATAAAATAACCTTCATGAATTGAACCCGTGTTCCTTGTAACTTTGGCGCTTGAGTTTAATGCAATACTTCGACGCGGTCGCCGGGCTGAAGTTTGGGATCCTGAATTTTGCCCGCCTTGATCTCTTTCAGATTCAGCTTCATGGTCGCCAGATGCCCGTCCACACCTTCGCGCGACAGTTCAACGGCGCCCTCACGTGCCTGACCGCCGGCGCCGAGGATTGCCTGAACCAGGGTGATGCCTGGCTGGAAAGCTTTTTGTCCGGGATAGCCAATCGTAGTTCCGGCAATGTAATAAAAATCCTGCTGGCGGGCGGTCAGATTAATTACGTCGCCGGGTCGAACGATAAAGTTGAGCGCGGCCGCGTCGTTAAGATCCAAAGTCTGGGGAGCGGCGCCGGCACGCATTATGGTGACGCGCGCGGCATCGAGGCGCGGTTGAATTTCTGCCAGCAACACGTAAAGGGGAACTGCTTCGCGCCGCAGGACCTTCGTACCCGGACTGCCAACCAGACCGGTAACTACCACCGTGTGACTGCCGTACTGTCTAACACCCACCGCAACCTGTGTTTGCTCGGCAACAGCGAGGCGCTTTAGTGCGCCACTGATGCGCGCCTGAATTTCCTGGGTGGTGAGACCTGCTACCGGTATCGGCGCGCCCGCAATCGGGAAATCCAGCAAGCCGCCATCGATCACGCTGTAGAGTGTCGAGTGGGTCGCCGCAGAGTTGAGCAGACGAATATCAAGCACGTCACCTGCGCCAACCCGGTAAATGTCTGTCAGCGGTAAATCAGCGACGACGGGAGCCTTAGCAGTTGCAGCGGGCGCAGTGGTCGTCGTGGGCTCAGGAGAGACTCTGGCTGTTGCCGTGCTATTCGAGACAGTCGCATCGCCGGAAATCGCATCCCGTTTTTCGGAAGCTAACACCGCTGGCGGATCCGTCTTTGTAGCAGCTGCCGTGGTTGTTGCCTTGCGATTCAAGAGAGTCGCATCGCCAATTGTGGCACTCGGTTTCTCGTTTGCTGCGGCAGCAGGAATGGAAACTGGAACTATCGCCACGGGTTTCGCAGTTGCAGGTTTCGGCGCAGCCTTCGCATTGTCCGCAGCAGCAGTTGCAGTTGGTTCACCGACTATGCGCGCGAGCTTGGCGGCCAGGGTTGGATTCAGTTCCAGAAGTTTCTTGTATGTTTCGTTCGACTGGCCCGTTCGTCCCAACACGTAATAGGTCAGGCCCAGGCGGAAATACGCTTCATCCCAATCAGGCTTAATCTTCACTGCACGTTTGAAAGAATCCACGGCCTGGATGTAAGCCTTTGATTTCCAGTATGCCATTCCCAACATGTATTGGGTTTGCGGATCGTTAGGCTTGAGTTTGTTTGATTCTTTAAAAGCATCAATCGCCTCGGCTAGTTTTCCGGAGTTGTAAAGCCCGAGGCCGGTGTCGTAATTCTTTTGTGCCTCCGCGGCAGCCTTGGGAAGCGACTCGGAATTTGCCGAAGTTGATTCCGCGATCGTTCCGCGGGTTGCGTGATTCTTTGCAGTGACATCAGCAGCCGCAGCTTCCGTTTGCGCCAGCGCGCAATTTAGGGGGGCGAGGGCCAGCAATGCGAATAGGCTAACTAAAAAAAATAATTTCTTCATGAGCTTTACCAGGTTGAATTGTTAATTACGCCAGGTGTGCGTTTGTTAGGTCCGGAACTTCGCAGGTTGAACTAATGCGCCGGATCATACACCAGTCTGGGAAAAGTAGTAAATGGATTGGGATAAACCAAAGCCAGAAGCCCGACTTGTCTGGTTAGCGAGCGGATAGTGGGGTCAACGATGCGGAACCGCGAGCGGTAGCGACCGGATGCTGGATTCAACCATCGTTTCTGTTGGACCCGAATTTGACATTTCATTGGCTAAAATACTCGTAGAGTTGGTTGAGTGCCGGCATCCGGTCCCTACCGCTGCCAGTTCCGCAATCCGCAAGCCACTCGAAGATCGGGCCCCCATCATTTGATCAGAATCCCATTAACCAACGCAGCAAATCCATATATCTCAAACGACAAATTGCCGGACAATTCCATTTGGGGTGAAAAGGCCCACCCGATAACCTCAGGGCGGGGAAGGTTCGGTCAGGATGGATAACCTCTGGGTCGGGAAGGGGGCATGCCCCCGCTCTTGTTCGGAAGATCACTTAGTTGGCCCGAAGTAGAGCGGCTCTGCCGCCATCCGGGGCGGAAAGGCTATGCCTTTCCGTCCCACTTTTTGAATTCTTTTCCTGAGGCTGAGCCTCAGGAAAATACATTAGGAAGTGTGATCGGTGAGCACAGGCTTACCGCACGGTAGGCGGCGGAGCCGCTTTCATTCGTCTTTCGTTGAGAGGATTGGAATGGCGTGCACCTCTCGGCGTTGTCTCAGCGCATACTTGAGAGTCTTCACAGTGCCGCCACCCTTACCTGACCAAAAGCCAAACACAATCTGTGCAAGGTCAACCATGTGACGGTTGCGGATTGCATTCGCAGTCTTGCGCCGGGGAAGTTGCAACTCGACAATTCTATCCATTTCGTCGAGCGAGGACTGAACCCATTGCGGCAACTTAAAGCGCGTGTAAGGAACGATCGCCCAACAAGTTTCGCTATTCTCCAACAGCCATTCCGTTGCCCACTGATCAACTCCGCGCGCTGT
>JACCVY010000078.1 GCA_013697915.1 Blastocatellia bacterium
CTGCAAAACCTTTATTCATCGGTTCGATTCCGATCGCCGCCTCCAATCCTATCAACAGCTTAGAGACACTCCACAGTTCGGCGAAAAGCTTACTGTAGTAAAAAATGTAGTAAATACCTGCATTCACTGAAGGCCAAGGAAGAACACGAAAAAAGTTAAATTGTTGCCCTTGTACCTACTTGGCCTTCAGTGTCCTTCTGTGAACGCTGCCTGATAATTTCTGCAAAACCTTTATTCATCGGTTCGATTCCGATCGCCGCCTCCAATTAGCGCTCACTCACTCCCGAGCTGGAAGGTTCCGTTGTGCTTTGACCAAGTTTACATGGCGTGTGTAACGACGCTCGTGCATTGAGACTAATTAATGACTTTATATTGTCTCAATGTAGTTTCGTTAACACGTGATGCTTGGATCGCCACTGCAAGCTTTTCTGCTAAAGGAGACTTCAATGAGATAAGAGTCGTGTGCTGTCTTTCGGCCAAATCCCAGTAACCCATCCCGATATACGCTAAGCCAAGCCCGTAGTATGCCTCCACGAGCTGCGGGTTCAGTTTGATCGCCTGCTTTAATTCGCTTACCGCATCGTTGTTGCGTTTGGCATTCTGGTATGAGATACCCAAACTATAGTGTATTTCTTCCAGTGATGGGGCGGTCTGCGATTTTTCTGCATCTGCTGCTGCCGCTCTTGTGATGTACAACGCTCGCTTGAAGGCGCTTTGCGCATCCGAAAATTTACCTAAGGTGCTGTATGCGTAGCCCCACCGGTAATACGCTTCCGCGTCAACGACCTCTGGCTTAATGTGAGCAGCCATTTTAAACACGACGATCGCTTCTGGGTACTGCCGCAAACCTGAGTAAGCCAAACCCAGTTTCACGTAAGCTACGGCATTCTCGGGATTGAGTCGAATACTTTGGTTGAGAGCCTCCACCGCCTCTGCGTGTCGCCCCGCTGCCAGATAGGCAAGGCCTCTTTCATAAAGGGATACCTCCGGTGCCAAGCGACCTATGGGTTCACTGGTGGAAGAGGCGGAAGGAGGCGTAGTAAAGACTTGGCCTGGGCTTGCTGGACTGTTCTCTCGTTTGACAGGCTGTTTCTTCGTATTATCAATAGGCGTTTTCGTCGAAGGTACCTCAGGCGAGGTGGATGCGATATTGCCAGAACCAGTCGTCATGGCGGCAATACCAGTTATGGCTAAACTATCTTGTGCCGGTTTGCTTTGTTCAGCCGGTGCAACCGAAGAAGTTGACTGATTAAGTGACTCGCTCTTGGTCTGTTGATCAATGATGCGAGAGCGGGGTTCTTCGGCACGGGCTGCTCTTAAGTCCGTTACACCGGACGTAAGGGCTGAAACTTTGGTAGGCGTGAGGCTGGCACTAGCAGGCACAGTCTCATTGAGCTTTAAGCCAGATGCTACCAACTTGTCGACTGCCTGTCCGTAGTAATAAGTGATCGTGCGATATGAAACTTCAATGGGTTCGTAGCTCACCCTGCCGTTCTCGTAGACAGCAACCGAGCTGGTCATCTTCTTCCAGTTGCCCAGCTCGTCAAACTCATATTTATAGGTTTCTTTGCTGAGGATAGAACCGTCATTGCCCCGGACGACCATCTCTACGATATTCCTTTTGTCATCATAGCGGTACTGCTCTTTTCCAGGTGGAGTGCTGCTTTCAACCGGATAATCGACGGAATCGATCTTTCGTCCCCTTAGATCGTAGGTCGTGACGCCCCGCAGCACGCGAGGTCCTTCGACAAACTTGCCAGTTTTCACGACAATCTGTGCGGTCTCAGCCCGAACGCGGTGCACTGGACCATTCAATCCATCCTGCTCCCTCATGCTGCTCTCCGCAGCAACAGAGACGGCCGTTTGCGAGTCTTTCCCTTGCCCTAAGCCGCTGGCTTGGTTGAGACAAAATATCAAACAGCAAAAAGCAAGCGCTAATGTCGGATTTTTTTTCATGGGACCTCCTTTATGGTCTCACTTGTCACGCGCAAGATGATGGTTTGCTTTCCCTTCGTGCCTTCGGGGAATCGACGCTGACGTGCGAGTCGCAAGGCCGTCGCTTCCGTGGCTCCCAAACCTATTTGAGGGTTTTGTATGTAGGCCTCGGTCACATGCCCTTCGTCGACTTGAATGACCACGGCGATGCCTCGAGACGTTAGGTTAGCAGGTGACTTTTCATTAGAAGCCCTAACCTCTAGTTTAGCGGGTGGAGTCGATATCTCGTAGCCAGCGGGTGCATCCGCTGGGAGCGAGTCGGTCCTGTTGTTTTGCAAAGGGGCTTCAGCCTCGAATGCCGAGGGGCGTGGGGTCGGGCGCGGGACTTTAACACTAGGTTTTATCTCAAGGCTCTTATCTTCATGTGAGGCAGGCGGAGCAACGACTGAAACGGGCGGGGCACTCGCTGCTGCTGGAGGTGAGACGTCTAACGCTAGCGTCTTTCTTTCCTTGCTAAAAGATGATGCGATGCCGAGCGCTGTTACGATGATAATAATAAGAAGAATCGAACCGGCTGCAACCTGCTCACGAGTGCTATAAACAACCGATGGCTTGACGAGGACGCTGACAGATTGAGAAAAGTAAGCAAGAATTCTGCGCGAGTTCGATTTCATTTCTGGAGGCGTCGTTACAGGCTGTGCCAACGGTGGATTGGCAACAATCGAGGGAAGAACTCTGACGGCGAAATCGCTTTTAGCTTTTATACCTTCCGTTTCATCTTTTTGTGAGCCGGCTGCGCTTACCAAGTGGAATTTCCGTTGCGGGGGCAGAGCAGCCATTAGCGGGGGCTCACCGTTTTCACTCTCACGGTGTCTTTCGGAAACCTCAGCCTCGTCTATCTCAATAGCGAAGCGCTCTCTAAGCATGCGGCGAATATATGGTTCGGTGAGAACGTTAACGCTGGAACTTGGAGGCTGGATTGAAGGATCGAAGCTAAGACAAGCATCTACCATTGACATCGCGAGGTTGACTGCTGGAAACCCGGTGAAAGGACCCATCCGCGCGTCGACCAGTTTGCCATTCCTGAAGAAGAAGGCACCACGCGTTGATCCGGCTGTGATCTGGAGCCGTCCGCTTTGGCACATTGAGGACAGACTTGCGATCTCCTCCAATAAACTATGGCTAGTTTTGGTTTCTTTCATGCTCATCGCCGCATCGAAGAGCAGCTCGGGATATGTCGAGGTGTTCTTAAACCGCCAAGATATTGGATTAGATTACGACTAGAACAGGTGAGCAATGCTGCGCAAGTGCAGGCCTGCGACCAGCCGCACGGTTGTCTGAGCGGGCACGATCCTATGTCAAAATCTGTGGGCAGTCAATTATTCTTCTTCGCGAATGGAATAGCCGTGAATCAACCAAAAGTCTGGAAAAGAGGGTATGTAGCTGTGGCTTTAGCAAAATTGTAGTAAATACCTGCATGCACTGAAGACCAAGGAAGAACATGAAAAAAGTTAAAGTATTCTCCTTGCACCTACTTAACCTTCCTTGTTTTTCTGTGCACGGTAACTGAAAATTTCTGCAAAACCTTTATTCATCGGTTCGATTCCGATCGCCGCCTCCAAAAACCTCAATAAATTCAGCAACTTGCAGACACCTTCGGTGCTTTGCGTTTTTCATTTGGGTCGCTATTGTGTCACTATCCGGAAAAAACCAACGCCGAATTCGCAAAGGTCCCCCCGCTGAAAATATTGGAAATTCTAGGCAAATCACATGACGGCAGACCAGGAATTCATGGGATTGTTTTAGCCGAGGTGTAAGAAACCTTTATTCCAATAATTCGCGAAGACTCAAATCACAAAAGACCTGAGCAAAAAAGAATAGCCCCTGAGCGTGAGCCCAGAAGCTATCCAAATCTCACCTTGTTTCCCACCGAATTACGGACCAAACCTCTGACGGTACTCGCCGGAGACGATAAAGGCCTTCACCATTTCAGCGTTGACGAAGTTACCGTTGAACTGGTTCAGCTTCGTCAGCCAGAAATCGTAGCCTGAATAATCTGAATCAGGAGCACCGTTCGGATTTCTTCTCAAGTAGCCAAGATACTGCATCAACACGAACGCCCGATTGAACTCCCGCTGATTGAGGGTTGAGTTCTCGGCCACTCGCCGCAACGCCCGCCCGCGTGCCGCAGTGTCCGTAGTATTTGTGGCCGCGTTAAACTCGCCGATGGCCGCATTGCGATCAGTCGCCGACGGCGTCACGCCCGCATTGGCAAACAGCATATCCACAAACTCCGCCGGCGTACGTGTGGTGGGATAAGCAGTAGTAAACCGCGTGCGCTGCACAAACCCAGCCGTGAACGCTTGTTTATTATTCTCCAGCACCGTCTCCCAGCCTGTCTGGCCCACCACTACGCCCTGACCAATCCCCTGCGTGTCAGGCAGAAATTCGTTGAGCCGCACAATCGGTACAGCGAGCGTATGCGTTCCGCCAAAAGTCGAAGTGCCCATCGCATCTCCGTACGATGTTTTGTAAATGCGTTCGACGAGGTAACCAGTCTCCTGGAACTCGATCGAAATATAGAAGGCCGCAGAGACGTTGATGCGCTTCAGTTCGATGCACTGAGCATTAGCACCGCAGGAAGTAATCTCGTTCGTCCAGAAGTCCCAACCCGACTGGTCAGGCTGGCGACTGAGGAAGTCGAGATAGTGCTGGCGCACAAAGAATCTTGCATCGTCAATGGAATTCGTGATGTTTGTCGGCGTTGACGTGCTGGCTTCGGCGGTGGTCTTGACCGTCTCTTGGTTGTGTGCCCGATCGGTCGCCACGCTGAAGAATGAGTAAGTCTTTTGCGGTTTACCGATGAAATCGGCGGATGTCTGCGGCGTGTGATCGAGCCAGATGCTATACGGGCCGCCATTCTCTGAGACATACACTGTGTAGTCGCCCACGCCCGAGCCTGTATCTGTACCGCTCCAACTGACGTTGAAGATAACGAACGGTTGCGTCGCGCTGAGCGCGTTTACGCGGCTGGTCGGGTTCGAGTTGTCGATCGTATTGAGATATTCGTTGGTGTCAATCGGCGCGTTGGTGTCGAAGATGATGCGCGCCTTGTTGCGGATCTCGGTTCCGGTCGGTTGACCGGGTTTCGGTTTGACGGTGAAAACGACGGCGCCATCGCCCTCCGGCGCGTTCTTGTTCGGCGGGAGAAAGCCGGCGAGCGGGTCGTCGGTGGGCTGCATGGTCGTAACGTCGAGCGAGGCGAAGCGCCAGGTGACAACGCCGGTTGTGTTGTTGAGGCCGGCAATGATGCGAACGACCAGGTTATTTGCGGGCCGCAAATCAACATCGGTCGTCCATTGAGTCAGCCCCGGCGGCGGCGTCACGATAACGCTCTTACCAAAGCTAATGGCGCCGAGCTGGAAGGTGTTGAGATCATATCTCGCGACATCGAGCTGGTCCGTGATGACAACAGCCTGCGCCGGGGCCGTGGCAGATGGCTGGTTCTCGAAGTAGATCGCGTAGCGGAAAGGCTCTTCACCCGAGACGTATTGGGGAATGCCCGACCCCTGCGAGCCCACTTTGTCATTAGGATCCCGCGCGGTAACGATTCTAACCACAAACTCAATGACGGCTGGCGCACAGTCAACGAAAATGCCGACCCCGGATAATGCGCAACTGACAATATCGAGGATAGGTCCAACTGGGGTCGCGTCCGTGAAACACTTTGCGGCGGCAAAAGTTGTAGATAAGGTTCCAGAAAGTAACTGAGCGAAACTTACGACTGTTTGCGAAATGTTGCTGGGAGGTGACGAAATGAGCAGGGCCATGCTAGCCGACAGGCTGGTGGCATTGATGCCGGCCCTAATGCAGTCAGTTCCGGGAATGAAGTTCGCGCCACAGGAAGCCGCATTAGTCAAAATTGATTTCAGGCAATCTTGGCCCTTTGTGCTTTGTACAAGTT
>JACCVY010000266.1 GCA_013697915.1 Blastocatellia bacterium
GTCGTCGAACAGATGCGCAAACGGCGTAAACTGCGAGGCGTTCCGATTGTTGCTGTAACCGCGTACGATTCGCCGGGCCTTCGACTGGATGCGGAACGAGCAGGCTTCACAGACTATGTTACCAAGCCTCCGAATCCCGAGAAATTCAGTAGGTTGGTTAATAAATATCTGAAACAAAGCTTGGGTAAGTGAGGCCCCGCCCGGTGGGTCATCAAGTGACCTGCATTTATGAAGTGATCCCGCATGCGGAATAGAGTCACACTTAACATCCTCCAGCGATAGCGAGAGCTTGTCTCTTACCGCCGCGTTCTAAGCCCGGGAAGGTAATGACGTGGAGGGCCTCACCGCAAAGCCCACTGTAGCGCGAGTTTTCTTGTGTCTATTCGCGTCAGTTCCAACATTGATCAGTTCAACTTCATCAACGAAATGGTTAAAGCGTTCACGTCCGGTGAATACGGACCAGGATTTGGCTCGGACAAATAATACGGACGCTCCAGCGCTTTCTCTAGTAATATGCTTTAACGATTTGGACTGTATCTGAAGTTTTTCAATGCTCGCTAAAATTCTCGTTCCACTCCTGGAGAACGGCTGATGACTATTCAGAAATCCGCATTACGCTCTTGTGTCCTTTTACTCTTCGCATCCCTCTCCATGGTCCTGGCCGCCACGGTTTTAAACGCCCAGGACACGGTCACCGGAGCCTTCGAAGGCACAGTGAGCGACAGCCAAACCGGAGCACTGCTCAAGGGCGCCGACGTGGAGATTATTAACCAGGACACCGCTCTGACTATTCGGCTTCATACCGACAATCGCGGACGTTTCTATCAAGGATTGCTTCTACCCGGTGTTTACAGGATTCGTGTGGCGTTGGCTGGTTATCAACCACGGGAAGTGCTGCAACGTTTGAAGATCACCTACACCGGCGAAGTTGTGCCTGTGCCTGTCTTGCTTGACCCTGCGACTCCCGCCACCACAACAGCCACACCAGGAACCTCAGCTCCAGCCCCAGCGCCTGGAGTTGTAGACACAGACGTACCTGCCAGCATTAACCGGCTTGACGGGCGTCGCAGTGGCTCGTTCTCGCAAGAAGAAGTAACCGGGCTTCCACTTGGTCCACACTCGAGTCGTTCTTTTGATGAATTCAGCCTGCTCGTACCGGGCGTTGCGCCGCCGCCGCAAACACTTGGCAACGTGGCTGGACCCGGAGTCGGCGCCGGCGTTGGTTCGGCCGGACAGTTTTCCGTCAACGGCTTGCGTTCGCGCGCAAACAATTTCACCGTTGATGGGTCAGACAACAATGACGAAGACATTGGCGTGCGGCGGCAGGGATTTGTGGCGCTCGTGCCGCAACCGATCGAATCTATTCAGGAGTATCAGATAATTACTTTGCTGGCGCCGGCGCAGTTTGGACGCAACATTGGCGCTCAGGTCAACGCAGTATCCAAGTCGGGCGGCAACCAGACGCATGGCACCGGCTATGGCTTCTTCAATTCCAGCCGGCTCAATGCACGTAACTTCTTTGACACCACATTGGGCAATGGTGTTTCGCAGTTGCGCACGGCAAGCAATCAGCCGGTGCTATTGAACGGCAATCCGATTCTCGTCAGGAATCAGAGCGGTGGTAACGACTCGCTTACGCTGGGCCAGGGCGGATTCGTGCTTGGTGGTCCACTCGCGCCTGACCGCATGTTCTATTTCATCTCGGGTGAAGGACAGCTGAGCAATGCCACCAAAGAACAAAGCTTTGCGGTTCCGACGATCGAACAGCGCGGTGCGTTTAATAGTGGCGCCAGTGCAATCTTTCGCAACCCGCTTGGCAGGCGCGATGCGAATGGCAACCCTACTGAACAGGTGTTTGCTTATCCAACCACGTCGCAGGGCGATGCCATCTTTAGTTTCTACCCTTTTCCAAATAATCCCGGCGGCGTCTTTGGCCTCAACACGTTCACGCAAGTTTTGCCTGCAAGCGAGCAGGGCAAAATACTTTCGGGCAAGTTTGACGGTAACTTCAAAATTAAAGAGAGACTGCAGACCGTAACGGCGCGTTACAACTTCACGGATGATTGGCGAGATATTCCGTCTGTCGGCGAAGCAATCTTCTCCTCAATTCGTGCGAACGTGCGCGCGCAAAACCTTTCCTTGTTTTTGAATAGCAAAGTGAGCAGCCCGGCATCGACCACTGCCGTGTTCAATCAAGTGCGCCTCTCTTATGGTCGTACGCGTCTAAACTTCGAGGAGCTGCGCGATCAAACATTCTTGCGTCCCAGCGACACTCTGGCAAACACGCCGTTTCTGCTGAACGCGCCCTTGCTCCTAAACTCAACGCTGCCACGCGTCATTACTAACGTCGAATTTGGCGCCAACACCGGCCCAGTTCTTTACACCACCGATCCAACCGCGCCGCGAACCGAAGCTGCCCTGGGCACGGTGGGCCAAATCAACATGGCAGGTTTCAGCCCGGTCGGCGTCGATGTTTTCAACTTTCCGCAGCGGCGTGTAAACAACACGTACCAGGTCGCCGACACCTTAACTTACAATCCGGGCCGCCACCGTCTGGCATTTGGGATAGATACACGCCGCAGTGAGCTCAACAGTGAACTTCCGCGCAACGCGCGCCCTTTGATCACTTTCAACGGCGCGCCTGAGATCGATCTCACGCCGCAAGGAACTCTTGCTTATTCGAATCGTTTTATCCGGCCGGAAACACTCGCCGCAGCCTCGGCGGCAAGTGGCTTCTCCCAAACGCTGGCCACCGGCGGTGAGTCGTCAATCGGTCTGCGTTTTTATCAGCTCGACTTTTTCACGCAGGACGAATGGCGCGTGCGCGATACGCTCTCGCTCTCGTTGGGTCTGCGCTACGAATACAATACGCCGCCGACCGAGATGAACCGCAAGATCGAAAGCACCTTCAACGATCCTTCGCTCGCAGCGGCGCCGGGCCTGAAAACATTTATTGCGGGTCGCACGCACATCTTCGAGCCCGACCGCAACAACGTTGCGCCGCGGGTTGGCCTTGCCTTTTCCCCTCACTTGTTTGGGCCAAATCGCACGACGGTGTTCCGCGGTGGTTATGGCATCTTCTACGATCAGATACTCGGCGCCGTAGTCAGCCAGTCGCGCAACGTCTACCCGACTTATCTGACGCTTGATCTCGCTGGCGGCTTCGCGAATCTGCGTTTCATTCCCGGCAATAACCAGTTTGGTGATTCATGCCAGTTACAAAATCGCTGTGCGTATCAGTTCATCAATCCGCAGAATGCCACGCTCTTTGGCGTGCCGCTCGTTGCTCCGGGCACGCTAAACACGCTTAACCCGCGCCTAACGTTTGCCCAGATCGCCAGTATCGTTAATCTGGTTGGCGGCGGGCCCGTGCCCGCCTTGAGTGGTTTTGGCGTCACCCTGCCCGCGCGGCAGCTTGAGATGCCGATGGCCCAACACTACAGCTTTTCTTTCGAACAACAACTGCGACGCAACCTCGTTGTTTCAGCCTCGTACGTCGGCACGCGGGGACAAAGTCTGTTGCGCTTTACCACGCCGAATCTCGGACGCAACGCTTTATTGGCGCCGTTGGCATTCAGCACGCTGCTCAGCGCCGAGCCAATGTTCTTTGGCCTCGCCTTGCCGCCCGGCACGAGCATCAGCCCGCAAGGCAACATCGCCGGTGGCCGACCAGTCAGCAGCGTTGGCGCCGTAACGCAGTTTGAAACCACCGGAACATCGCGCTACGACTCGTTACAGTTGCAGGCGCGCGGCCGTTTTAGCAGAGCGTTGCAGTACGATCTGGCTTACACGTTCTCCAAAGCGACTGACGACGTTTCCGATGTCTTCGATCTGGCGGGTGCCTCGGCGTTGCCGCAGGACAGTTTCGATCTGACAGCCGAACGCGGGCCGGCTAATTTCGACGCGCGCCATCGCTTTGCTTACAACTTCCTCTACACCTTCAGCAACTTCGCCGCTCGTGAGCGCCTCTTCCGCGCCTTGGCTGGCGGTTTGCAAATTGCCGGCCTGGGACAGTTTCAAACCGGCCAGCCGTTCACCGTTAACAGCATCTTTGACGTCAATCTTGACGGCAATCTTACCGACCGGCTCAACAATACTAACGGCATCGAGGTCACGGGGAATCGCCAGCAACCTTTGCGGCTGACAACCACGAACACGGCCGGCATGCTCGCTTCCGTGGGCCAGGACGGACGCATTGGGCGAAACAGTTTCCGCGCCGGCAATTTGCTGGATCTGAATTTGGCGGTCATCAAAAAATTTGCCATCACCAGCAGTCAGGGCGTGATGCTGCGCGTCGACATTTTCAACTTCCTCAACCGCGCCAACTTTGGCATACCGGTACGGCTGCTCGAAGCGCCCGGTTTCGGACAGGCGACCAACACCGTCACACCCGGCCGACGCATCCTGTTGGCCTTGAAGTATTCGTTTTGAGGGAGTGAGGGATCGTCGCTTTTGTGCTGGCCGCCAAATTAAGTACTAGGAGCCTGGCGGAATAAGGTCTTTGATCGAAGAATTAGAACTTCTCTGTGCCCCCTCTGTGTAACAAGTTCTAAATTTCTTGTTTTTCTGGCAAAGTTTTTGCGGTGTACTGTTGGAACTCAGGTGAGTGGAAGCTTCGCAGGCTGGTTGAATGCTTTCTCTCAGCAGCCATTTGGTTGCGGCTTAAGCCGCGCTGTGGTCTCTGTCTCCGTGGTGAGTGATTTTCCGGGATAATTCACCACCGAGACACAGAGAACACAGAGATCGCACAGCGACTGAATGAATTATTCCGACAGGCTCGTAGTACAGCTTGGTTGTGGTTCGCGCATCCTGCGCGTGATTCACGGGCGGGACGCCCGTGCCACGTTTCAAACTGAAACCAGTACCCAAATCCATTTTTCGTCTGGCGCTTTTCGAGTACAATGCAGCCTCCATTGGATTACTTCGACGCAAGGCCTCGCAAGTCAGCTCGTCCTGCAATCTGTGCCTTCAGTTTCTGTTTATCCGGCACGATATGCCAATAGCTTACGGCGTTGCCATTGCCCGGCATGAAGACGTATCAACTCTCTTTGATTCAGCCGTTCTTCATCACCGCAGGCCGGGGTTGCCGGTAAGCTTTGCTCGACTGGCGACATTTCCTAACAGCGAACGCGATTCTGAGACGCTTCGTACTGATCCAGCCGCCGCGATACAAACGTGGGGCATCACCTTCCGATTGATTTAAGGAGTTCCCCCGCATGTTTCGGCTACCACAAAACTGCCCCCGCAGCGAACGTTTGCTTCGACTATCAGTTATCCCGCTAGCGCTGGGGATCCTTGTCACCCTGCTAATTTACGGCTCTGGGAACATGCTCAGCCTCGTTTCGGCAGCCTTGCAGCAACAGCAGGGCAAAACTACTACGCCGCCAGGTCCAACAGCCGCCAATCCAGCCGGCGGTAATCCCAACAGTCCGAATTCTCTGGGGAACTATCCCAACACTAGCGTGCAGCTAAGCGCGAACACGACCATCACGCCCGATGCCGCGCCTTTCAACACCTTCAGTATCAATGTGTCTACGTCAACAAATTTCAAGGGCAAGCTGGAAGGCGATCCAGCGACGGGTGTAGTGCGTGTAACAGACGCGCATCCGGCAGGCGTGTACACAGTGACGGTCACGGGCTTCGACATCCAAGGGTCTACGACGAAGACCTTCACGTTGACGGTGACGACGCCCGTGACGTGTAATCCGGTCACCTTCGCGGCGGCGGCGAACTTCGCCGATAGCGGTCAACCTCAATCAGTGGCCGTGGGTGATTTTAATGGCGATGGCAAGCAAGACCTCGCCACTGCTAATAGCGGAAACAACAACGTGTCGGTCTTGTTGGGCAATGGCGCGGGCGGTTTCGGCGCCGCCACCAACTTCGCTGTTGGCAGCACTCCTCTCTCAGTGGCGGTGGGCGACTTCAACGGCGACGGCAAGCAAGACCTCGCCACCGCAAACAGCAACTCTAACGATGTGTCCGTGCTGTTAGGCAACGGCGCGGGTGGTTTTGCCGCCGCCACCAGTTTCGGCACCGGGTCTAGCCCTGTCTCGGTGGCGGTGGGCGATCTCAACGGCGATGGCAAGCAAGACCTCGCCACGGCCAACATTAACTCAGCCAACGTGTCGGTGCTTTTAGGCGACGGCGCGGGCGGTTTCGGCGCTGCCACGAATTTCGGCGCGGGTGCCAGTCCTCGTGCAATAGCGTTGGGCGACTTTAACGGCGACGGCAAGCAAGACCTCGTCACTACCAATATCAACTCCAACGACGTGTCGATCTTACTGGGCAACGGCGCGGGCAGTTTCGGCGCCGCCACGAACTTCGGCTTCATCGACAAGCCGTTCGGAGTGGCGGTGGGCGACTTCAACGGCGATGGCAAGCAAGATCTCGCCACCACCAGCCTTAACTCAACCAGTGGGAAGATCCTGCTGGGCAACGGCGCGGGCAGTTTCAGCGCCCCCACCAGTTTCGCCATCGGCGACGTTTCCCGCTCGGTGGCGGTGGGTGACTTCAACGGCGACGGCAAGCAGGACCTCGCCACCGCGAACGAGAACACAAACAATGTGGCGGTCTTGTTGGGCGATGGCGCAGGCGGTTTCAGTACGGCCAGCAATTTCGGCGTCGGAAGTTTTCCTCGCTCGGTGGCGGTCGGCGATTTCAACGGCGACGGCAAGCAGGACCTTGCCGCAGCCAACGCCGGGACGTTCGACGTGTCGGTCTTGTTGCGGCAATGCCCGGCCGCGCCGACGCTGGGCAACTACGCGAACACAACAGTGCAGCTTGGCGCGAACACGACCATCACGCCCGATGCCGCGCCGACGAATACGGCAAGCATCAATGTTTCTACTTCGATGAACTTCAACGGCAAGCTGGAAGGTGATCCGACGACGGGTGTTGTGCGCGTGACAGATGCGCATCCGGCGGGCGTGTACACAGTGACGGTCACAGGCTTCGACACTGGTGGGACTACGACGAAGACATTCACGCTGACGGTGACGACACCCGCGACGTGCAACCCGGTCACCTTCGCGGCGGCGGCGAACTTCGGGGCCGGAGCTAATCCTCAATCAGTAGCGGTAGGCGATTTCAACGGCGACGGCAAGCAGGATCTCGCCACGGCCAGCGAGAACTCAAACAACGTGTCGGTCTTGCTGGGCAATGGCACGGGCGGCTTCGGTGCCGCCACCAACTTCTCCGTCGGAAGTCCTACCTCAGTGGCAGTAGGTGATTTCAACGGCGACGGCAAGCAAGACCTCGCCACGGCTAACGGTAACTCAAACAACGTGTCGGTCTTGTTAGGAGATGGGGCGGGCAGCTTCGGCGCGGCTGCCAACTTCGTCGCCGCAAGTAATCCTCAATCAGTGGCGGTTGGCGATTTCAACGGCGACGGCAAACAAGACCTCGCCACGGCCAACTTTCTCTCAAACGACGTGTCGGTCTTGCTGGGTAACGGCGCGGGCGGCTTCGGCGCAGCCACCAACTTCGGCGCCGGACCTAACCTTAAATCAGTGGCGGTTGGCGATTTCAACGGCGACGGCAAGCAAGACCTCGTCACCGCCAGCCAAAGCTCAAACAGGGTGTGGGTCTTGTTAGGAGATGGGGCGGGCGGCTTCGGCGCAGCCAATAACTTTGTCGCCGGGACTGCTCCTCAATCAGTTGCGGTTGGCGACTTCGACGGCGACGGCAAGCAAGACCTCGCCACGGCCAACGCTAACTCAGACGACGTGTCGGTCTTGCTGGGCAATGGCGCGGGTAGTTTCGGCGCGGCTGCCAGCTTCGTCGCCGGAAGTGTCCCTCAATCAGTAGCGGTGGGTGATTTCAACGGCGACGCCAAGCAAGACCTCGCGACGGCCAACAAATTTTCGAACAACGTGTCGGTCTTGCTGGGCAACGGCGCGGGCAGTTTCGGCGCGGCCACTAACTTCGGCGTTGGAGCGACCCCTCTATCAGTGGCGGTAGGCGATTTCAACGGCGACGGCAAGCAAGACCTCGTCACTGCCAACATTAGCTCAAACAACGTGTCGGTGTTATTGCGGCAATGCCCGACCCCGACTGCCCTCTTCGTCAGCAACACCAACGACAGCGGCGCAGGCTCACTGCGGCAAGCTATCACGGACTCGAACAACACGGCGGGTACACAGACCATCGCCTTCAACATCGCTGGCGCGGGCGTGCACACGATCAGCCCGACCTCAGCACTGCCGACGATCATCGATCCGGTCATCATCGACGGCTACACGCAGCCGGGCGCGAGCGCCAACACGCTGGCAGTTGGCGATAATGCCGTGCTTTTGATCGCCCTCAATGGGGCTACGGCGGGCGGGCACGGCCTGAGCGTAACGGGGCAGAACACGACCATCCGCGGACTCGTCGTCACTAGCTTCGACGCTGGCGTGCGCATTACCAACGGCGCGACAGGCAACCGCGTCGAAGGCTGCTACTTGGGCTTGAACGCCAATGGCACGTCCGCTTCCGGGAACCAGCGCGGCGTGGTCGTTGATACGAACTCAAGCAACAATACTATCGGTGGCGCGACACCCGCAGCGCGCAATATCTCATCCGGCAATGTACTGACCGGCATCAGCATCGCCACTGCCAATAACAACATTGTCATCGGTAACTACTTTGGCACCAATGCGGCTGGCACGACCGGCTTACCAAATGGATTGTACGGCGTTGAAGTTTTCGCCGGCGCGCAAAATAACCGCATCGGCGGCACGGCTGCCGGCGAAGGCAATGTTATCTCCGGCAACAGTGTTAACGGACTGCGGATTGGTACTGCGAGCACATCCGGCACCAGCGTGCAAGGCAACTTGATCGGCGCCAACGCCGCTGGTACTGGCGCTTTGGGTAATTCCGGCTTCGGCGTCAGCATTGATGAACCCTCAAGCAATAATACGATTGGCGGCCCAGCCGCCGGCGCAGGTAATCTCGTCGCCTTCAACGGCGGCGGCATACTCGTCGCCAGTGGCACAGGCAATTCGATCCTCTCCAACACGATTCACTCCAACGTCGGCCTCGGAATCGATCTGGGTAACAACGGCGTAACGCCGAACGACGCGGGCGATGCCGACATAGGTGCGAACAACTTACAGAACTTCCCCGTGCTGACTTCGGTTAACTCAAGCGCTGGCAACACGACCATCACGGGCACGCTCAACTCAACGGCCAACACGACCTTCCGCGTCGAGTTCTTCTCCAGTGCCGCGTGCGACGCATCGGGCAACGGTGAAGGACAGACCTTCCTCGGCTCGGTCACTGTATCGACGGACGGGAGCGGCAACGCCACGATCAACGCCACGCTGGCGGCCTCGGCTGCGGGCGTGGTCACAGCGACCGCGACCGATCCCGCAGGCAACACGTCCGAGTTCTCCGCCTGCGCGACAGTTGTTAGCTCATGCGCCACACCGCCGCCGAACATGGTGGCCTGGTATCCAGGCGACGGCAACGCGCTCGACATTCAGGGCGGCAACAACGGCACGCTGCAAAACGGAGCGACGTTTACGCCGGGTAAGGTTGGGCAAGCATTCAGTCTTGATGGCGTGGACGACCAAATCTTCATCGGCAATCCGACGAGCTTGCGCATCACGGGCGATTTGACGATTGATGCGTGGGTCAATCCTGTTGACGTGACCGAAGGCCAGTTGGCTTCGATTGTGACCAAGTGGGGCTTCGATGGAACGACCGATAGCTATGGCCTCTGGCTCACTAAACAAGGCGGCGTCATCAAATTGTTTTCAGCCCTTGGGGACGCCGCTGGAAGTGGCGATAGCGGTTTCGCGGGCGGCACACTCGCGCCCAACACTTGGACGCATGTCGCCATGACCTATCAAGCCTCCAACGGCTTGCATACGCTCTACGTCAACGGCCAGCAAGTGGCCCAACGGACTCGCACTGGCGGCATCCGCAACACCACCACCAACGTCCTCATCGGGCGTGAAGGTTCATCGCAACAGCGACCCTTCAATGGTCAGATTGATGAAGTTGAAATCTTCAACCGCGCCCTCTCGCAAACGGAGATTCAAGCAATCTTTAATGCCGACAGCGCGGGCAAGTGCAAGGCGTCACCAACGCCGACACCCACACCAACGCCGACACCCACACCAACGCCGACACCAACGCCGCTCGCCTTCAAGATCAGCGGGCGCGTGGTGGACGATAGCGGCGCAGGCATCGGCAACGTCACTATTGACTTGACAGTCTTGAGCGGCGGGCAGACAGGGGCCACGCAGACCGACGCAAGCGGGAATTACTCGTTCACTACGGTCCAAGGCGGTTCGAACTATCTGGTGACCCCGTCGAGCAGCAATTATTCCTTCAGCCCCGCCAGCCAGACTTTCAATAACTTGAACGTGGATCGCATCGCCAACTTTGTGGGAACACGGACTGTGGTGAGCATTACAGGCACGGTGACTGACGCAAACAATGTCGGGATCAATAATGTATCGCTCGCGCTGACCAAGAACGGCGCGGCGGCCGGGACTGCGCAGACGGATGTGCTTGGTAATTACAGCTTCGGTAATCTCGCAGCCGGAGCAAATTATGTGGTGACGCCGGCGGGAAGCTTCACGCCGTCGAGTCAAAACTTTACCAATCTAACCGTGAACGCCACCGCCAACTTCAAGGCCGCGCTAAGTATTCCTTCACAATGCAACACGGCAGGCTTTGCGGCCGCAACCAACTTCGCTGCCGGCACGTTTCCCATTTCCGTCGCCGTGGCCGACTTCAATGGCGATGGTCAGCTCGATCTGGCAGTGGCGAATCAGAATTCCGATAACGTTTCGATTCTGTTGGGCACTGGCATTGGCGGCTTCAGCGTCGCAACGAACTTCGCTACAGGCTCAGCTCCCATTTTCGTCGCAACAGGCGACTTCAATAGCGATGGCAAGCTTGATCTGGCGGTCGCGAATAATAATTCCGCTAACGTCTCGATCTTGCTGGGCACGGGCACGGGCAGTTTCAGTGCCGCAACCAACTTCGCTGCCGGCACAACTCCCATTTCCGTCGCCGTGGGCGACTTCAACAGCGATGGCAAGCTTGATCTGGCGGTCGCGAATAACCTTTCCACTGTCGTCTCGATCTTGCCAGGCACAGGGACGGGCAGCTTCGGTGCGGCCACGACTTTCGCTGTAGGCGCACGTCCCCATTCCGTCGCAGTGGGCGACTTCAATGGCGATGGCAAGCTTGATCTGGCGGTAGCGAATGACAATTCCGCTAACGTCTCGATCTTGCTAGGCACAGGCACGGGCAGCTTTAGTGTCGCAACCAATTTCACTGTAGGCTCAGTTCCCGTTTTCGTCGCAGTGGGCGACTTCAATGGCGATAGTAACCTTGATCTGGCAACGGCGAATGTCGATTCCAGTTCCAATAACGTCTCGATCTTGCTAGGCACAGGCACGGGTAGCTTCAGTGCCGCAACCAACTTCGCTGCAAGCGCAAATCCCCGTTCCGTCGCGGTGGGCGACTTCAATGGCGACGGCAAGCTTGATCTGACAGTGGCGAACCAGGGTTCCGATAACGTCTCGATCTTGCTAGGCACTGGCACGGGCAGCTTCAGTGCCGCCACCAACTTCGCTGTAGGCTCAGCTCCCTTTCCCGTCGCAGTGGGCGACTTCAATGGCGACGGCAAGCTTGATCTGGCAACAGCGAATTTGAGTTCCGCTAACGTGTCAATCCTGCTGAACAACGGCACGACCTGCAACAGGCAGACTTCGCTGACTATCTCCGGCCAAGCTAAGGATGCCAACAACAACCCATTGCCTAAGGTTACGGTCACGCTCTCGGGTCCTATCACGCGTGTGATCCAATCTGACGCCAATGGCAACTATTCGTTTGCGAATCTCACACCGGGCGGCAACTATGCAGTGACGTTTCAGAGTCCCTACTTCGTCCTGGTGCCATCGCGCACGGACTTCTTCAATCTCAGCAGTAATCAGACCGCCAACTTCACCGCCGCGCCGGTTGCCGTGCCTGCTCCAACGCCGCCGCCGAGCGATGATTTTAGCGGCTCGACCCGCGATCCCAACAAATGGAATTTAGGAACGCTGACACAACCGGCGGGAGCGTTTGATCCCCTAGTGACGACGGCGCAGATCAATGGGCAGTTAGTGTTGACGCCGCGCAGCCAAGTTAGTGGTCTGCACTACAACGGCTATGTCTCGGCCAACTCTTTTGACCTGACCAATGGCACGGCGAGTGTAGAAGTGGTTAAGGCCGCAACCGGCGGCGGGGATACCATCTTTGCTATTGGTTCGGACGCGGACAATTTCTACCGTTTCATGGTGCATACGGCGGGCGCGCCGACGAGCCAGGCGCCGGTAGTTAAGAATGTTAACGGCATCGAAGAACCTTTGGATGCGACTACGGCGCAGTTGATCTTTCAGGTCAAGGTCGGTGGAGTGTTGACCAGCTTGAGTATCAACTACGATCCGGTGCAGCACCGGTTCATGCGATTCCGTCACGAGCCGCCGACGAACTCCATTGTCTTCGAGACCAGTCCGGATGGGATCGTCTACGTAGTGCAGAACCGCGTGGTGCTGCAGAAGGGTGTATCGGCGCTGACGGCGGAACTGAGCGCGGGAACATCGAGTCCCACAAATCCGGGCCAGGCAGTCTTTGACAATTTTGGTTTGGTGACCAGCACATTTCAGTTCAGCGCCGGTAGTTACACGGTGGGAGAAGGCGACGGCAGCGTGCTGGTTACGGTGACCCGCACCGGCAGCACAACGGACGCGGCTTCAGTTTCTTACGCGACGACCGATGGCACGGCATCGCAAACGAACAAGTACATCACGGCGGTGGGCACGCTCTCCTTTGCGCCGGGACAGACGAGTAGGACATTCAATGTGCTGATTGTGGATAACGCTTTGACGGAAGGGAATCAGGCGTTGAATCTGTTCCTTAGCAATCCGGTTGGTTCGGGGCTCAATATTCCCGGGCGAGCGGTGCTCACGATCACCGACAACGACACGACTGTGGCGACCGGCAACCCGCTGGATGATCCAGCATTCTTCGTGAACCAGCAATACTTCGACTTTCTCAACCGGACGCCTGACTCGAGTGGCCGCGCTTTCTGGATCAATCAGATTACCTCGTGCGGCACCGACACAGCGTGCGTTGAGATCAGGCGCATCAATGTCTCGGCGGCCTTCTTCATTTCGATTGAGTTCCAGGAAACTGGCTATCTGGTGGAGCGGATTTACAAAGCGACGTACGGCGACGCAGTCGGTACCTCAAACTTTGGGCCCACTCATCAGCTACCGGTGCCTGTCATTAGGTTCAATGAGTTTCTGCCGGACACGCAGCAGATCGGACAGGGCGTGGTGGTTAATCAAACGGGGTGGGAACAGGTGTTGGAGAACAACAAGCAGGCTTTCATAGCTGAGTTTGTCCAGCGTGCGCGCTTTACAGCTGCCTATCCCACAACGATGACGCCTGCGCAGTTGGTTGACGCGCTCTACCTGAATGCCGGCGTGACACCATCAACAGCGGAGCAAACCTCAGTCATCAACGAGTTTGGCGGAGCTAGCACAAGCGCTGACACGGCGGCCCGAGCGCGAGCCTTGAGGCGCGTAGCCGAGAACTCGATCCTGAATCAGCAGGAATTCAATCAGGCGTTCGTGCTGATGCAATACTACGGTTATCTGCGACGTAACCCGAACGACACGCCTGACTCAGACTACAGCGGCTACGACTTTTGGCTGACGAAGCTCAACCAGTTCAATGGAAACTTTGTTAACGCCGAGATGGTCAAGGCCTTCATCGTTTCGGGTGAGTACAGACAACGGTTTGGTCCGTGACAGGAAGTGGGATTTTGTAACTGGGCAAGTCGCTGGTCGGCACGTCGAACAAGCAGCATCGAAATTGAAGACATGGACGTTTTCAGTAAAGCAACGTGCCGCGCACTGTAGTAAAAAATGCAGTAAACACCTGCATTCACTGAAGGCCAAGGAAGAACACGAAAAAAGTTAAATTGTTGCCCTTGTACCTACTTGGCCTTCAGTGTCCTTCTGTGACGCTGCCTGATAATTTCTGCAAAACCTTTATTCATCGGTTCGATTCCGATCGCCGCCTCCAATCTACTCAACAACTTAGAGCCACTCCTCAGTTCTTGAAAAGCTTACTGTAGTAAAAAATGTAGTAAGTGTTTGCATCCTAATAACACTGCAAGAGTGGTTTTACTTCCGATGCTTTACTGAAAGAGCAGCTGACTCCCAATCATCAGGGAGTCGCAGGTTCGAGTCCTGCTCGACACCACCTATCTGGAATGAAGGACTTACCTTTAACAAGTCAGTTTAATGGTCATTGATTTGATCCACATGTGGATAAGTCGGGCTAAGATCAGAAGGTTATGCGCTCTGGACCAAGCAACGAAGAGGAGCAAGAAGAGGAGATAAATAAATCTGCCTCACCGTAACTGCAACACTAATGGCTCACCACCGAATAGTTCTTCGGTTGACGAAGTAGACTTGCCGGGCGTAGGGTAGCTGGAAACCGAGTCAGCTTACTCTCTTCTCAGCGCCTCTGGAATCATCCAGATTATCTGAAAGCCACAGCTCAAATTAAAAGAGATGAAAATGTTTACGCGTCATCTGAAGCCTATAGCTCGTCAAATCGAAAGAAAGGGAAAACAATGAAATTACGATCTTCGCTTGTCAGCCTCAGCTTCGTTTTTCTTATCGCCCTTGGCATTGCTTTCAAAGGGGGCAATGTTGCCGCAGCTCCTCCGGATGCCTTGACTGAAGCGATTGTTAAGGAAGTTGTTACAAGGCAGGCAAATCATGTTGTAGACGGCACGATCTCAGCACCTAAGTCGATTACCGTCACTTTCGAGAGCGTCAAAATCGGAACGCCCCGAAAAGCCAGCAAAGCCGACGAGTTCAACGGCATTCCGCCAAAAGCGACAATTTATCCGGTGAGAGTGAAGTACACAGCCGTATATCACTACAGCCGCAGTGATGAAACCAACCACTACTATTACGACTATGTTTTCTTCAAAGACAGTTTCAACGAATGGAAGGCTTTAGGTTTGGGACCGGTTAGATAGGGCTAACCGCTTCTCCAACCAAGCTAGCCGATTAGCGGCGGGGTTCTCAGCCTCGCCGCTTTTATTTTTAAAAATAGAAAACGTCGCGTTGAGAATCATAGCCCGCTTTAGTTAGTGCTTCTCCGTGAAATAGGGACAATCCCACCGTTCCAAATGCGCCCGTCTGTAAAACCGTCCAGCAACACATCTTCACCTAGAACGTCTATCGAGAATCGTTGGTTCTAAAGTCATGGCAGGTTCGAGCCCTGCCGCGCGCACCACTATTAAAGTTCGAGAACCAGGTTTAGTCTCCAGCGGCGCCAGCTCCCGCCAGCTGCCGCTTCTCAATTGGGACATACTCACGCGTTCTGTGTCCCAAGTAGATTTGTCTGGGCCGCGCGATCTTCTGATCCGGGTCTTCCAGCATCTCAACCCACTGCGCCAACCAGCCTGAAGTGCGCGGAATCGCAAACAGCACCGGAAACATGTCGACAGGGAAGCGCATCGCCTGGTAAATGATCCCCGAATAAAAATCAACGTTCGGATACAAGCGGCGTTTGACGAAATATTCGTCTTCCAGCGCGATACGCTCCAACTCCAAAGCGATTTCCAGCATCGGATCTTTTCCGGTTACTTCAAAAACTTCGTCAGCCACCTGCTTGATTATGCGCGCGCGAGGATCGTAATTCTTATATACGCGATGGCCAAAGCCCATTAGGCGGAACTCGCCGGCCTTCACGCGCTTGATGTAGTCGGGAACTTTATCTTTCGAGCCAATCTCTTTCAGCATGCGCAGCACCATCTCGTTAGCGCCGCCGTGGAGCGGTCCATAAAGCGCCGCCGCTGCGCCGGCCAAAGACGAAAACGGATCCGTCTGCGCGCTGCCTATGCTGCGCATGGCGTTGGTGCTGCAATTCTGTTCGTGATCGGCGTGCAGAATAAAGAGTATCGACAATGCCCGTTCAAGCACCGGATTCGGTTTGTACTTCAACTCCGTCGTCTTGAACATCATGTTGAGAAAGTTGCCTTCGTATCCGAGATCGTTATCGGGATAGGCGTACTGCATGCCGATGCGATGGCGATAGGCAAACGCTGCGATGGTCGGGACTTTTGCCACCAACCGGAAAATTTGTTTACGGCGACATTCCACATCAAAGATTTGCTTTGCGTCGGGATAAAAAGTCGAGAGCGCGCCGAGCGTTGCTTCGAACATTCCCATCGGATGCGCGTTGTAATGGAATCCATCCATCACCGTCTTGATGTTCTCGTTGATAAACGTGTGATAGGTGATGTTGCGCGTCCATTCCTTCAACTGAGCTTCGTCGGGTAGCTCGCCGTGCAACAACAGGTACGCAACTTCGAGATACGTGCTCTTTTCGGCTAGCTGCTCGATTGGATAACCGCGATACTCGAGGATGCCTTTGTCGCCGTCGATAAAGGTGATTCGGCTCTTGCAGGAAGCCGTATTCATAAAAGCCGGATCGTAAGTCATCAAACCAAAGTCGTCGTCCGCTGTTTTGATCTGGCGCAGATCCATGGCTTTGATCGTGTTGTTCTCGATCGGCACCTCATACTGTTTTCCGGTGCGGTTGTCGGTGATGGTAAGCGTATTGGCGCTCATCGCGTTTCTTCTCCTGGGCTAGCGGGTTTGGAAAACAGATTAACTCCGAGGGGATCACGAATCAAACGTTGCTACCCCGGCCTTTGGTCAATATGAAATTCTAATGGGGGTCGCAACTATCCGGACTGAGGTGAGGTGTTGACGCAAGCAATGCAAAAAAAGCCCGCTGGTCCACGGGCCTCTTGCTTCAAATGCGACTGAATTTGATGTTTACTTGCGGCTTCTTTTGATTTCCCGGTCAGCCTGCTTCTTTGCTTCGTTGGCTTCGCGCGAACTTAAACCGAGGGCCTGCAAAGTACTCCCGATACTGTGGCCTGAGGCCAGGCCGGCCAGAATCGCGCTTTGGGTAACGGCAGGAAATCTACCGCCTAGATTCTGTGCCAGTCTTGTAGCCGCAACGTACTGACCAAACTTAAGATTTGGATTCGTCAGCAGCGCCGCCTGATATCCGGAGCGCAGATTGTTGGCGTTCGTATGCAAGGTGTTTGCAATACCCGGATGATCTCGCAGGTCCCGATCGGCGCTATGCAAATTGGTGCCCGCAATGCGCGCGCGCTCTAAGCCGGCTTGGGATCTGCCGTTTGATCGATCGGAAGCGTTTCCTAACCCGTCATCCGAACGTCCATTTGATCGAGATGAGGCGTTGCCCAATCCGCGATCCACTCCTACTCCTGGCGGTGGTCCACCGGCGTTGCCTGCACCCGCGCCTCGCCCGCCGCCCGCGCCACCCCTCCGACCCTGGCCGAACGCAGCAGTGGTCAAACTGATAACAACCAAAGCTGTCAGCAGGGCATAAACAATTCCGTGCAATCTTATGCTTTTCATATCCATAACTCCTTGAAGTTTCCTATCGTCAGTTTCAAACGAGGGCAGCCCCTGAGATGCAAATCATAATACGGACAGACGCGTCTATGAGGCGCCCAGACAAAATGTAATCAGATTGCAACTCCGAGAGCAAAACCGGAACTTTTGAAATAACAGATCCAGCTAACTTAGGTGAGATTCATTCACTTAATACCCAACAACTCAAGTTCGAAGATTAGTGTGGCATTTGGCGGGATGTTGGGAGGAGAGCCGCGCAGGCCGTAGCCAAGATCTGCAGGAACGGTCAAACGCCGTTTGCCGCCGACTTTCATCGTCATCAAGCCTTCATCCCAGCCTTTGATGACAGTACCCGTTCCGATGCGGAACTCATAAGGTCTGCCGTGGTCGTAGGAGCTGTCAAACTTCGTTCCGTTCTCAAGGGTGCCGGTGTAATTTACGGAAACTGTTTGGCCGGTTTGCGGTGAAGGTCCAGCTCCCTCGGCCAGATCGACATACTTCAATCCCGATGCGGTTGTAACTTCCGGACCACCGCCGGTCTTAGTGCGATGCGTGATGAGATAGGCGATTGCCGCAGCGGCGAGCGCCAGCACAACAACAATGGCGATGATTCTCACCTGCCGATTGCCGCCCGACGACGCTGGAGTCTTGGCAGCGGAATAAGGGCCCTTCGGTCGTTTCTTGGCTTTCGTGGTTTTTCGATGTCTACTTTGCGGCAATACTTCGAGTCTCCTGAATGAGATTGGTCCCGGTATTTATAACTGGTTTCACCAGCTGGTTCAATTCTGGCCGCTTATTCTCGCCGTCACTGCTACAGCCCTCCGGTCAGTTGTGCCTTCTCATCGGACAAGATTAAAGATAAAATGTGCGCCTTGCCGTGCCCCGACAATTGCTTTTTTCTGCCGAGTGCCTTTGCTTCGTCCTGAAACCTAGCTTCGGTGAACGAGAAATCAATTTATCCCGGTGCCTGACGACGACGGCGCCTCTTAATCCAAGGAGTGATCGATGATTACAAGATTACGGTTGCCCATTTTTTTGGGACTGGCACTAATTCTTTTGGCACTCACCGTGTCTCGCGGTTTACGGCCGGCAAAGGCCCAGACCAATCCTCATGATCCGACGTGGTGGAGCAAATACGAATTCATTCTTAACAATGGCTCGGACGCGGACGCCGGTTCAACTACGTCGGTCAGTTATGCCGGCAACGTGGACGTTTCCAATGAATGCGGCCCACAGAGCGAAACCTTCATTACCCTTGATCCCAACAAACCGAAGACCCTGGCCGCCGGCTCAAATGAAATCTTTCGCTTGCCGATGCGCGGTTATACAGTTCAAACGGCGGAACGAGTTGGGGCGGAGTCGATCTTCCTCTGCCGCCGCCAAAATCAAAGAGCGGGACCGACTTCGGATCGGACCCCACGCTCGCTTTCGACAGTCGCGGCAATCTCTTTTACGGCTACATCGTGGTCTTTTTCGCGAATGGCAACGGCATCAACGGGACGCAGATGGCGGTAGCGCGATCGACGGACGGCGGGAAAACCTACCCGACGGCGACTTTCTTTGCTTTTGAAAACGGGACGAACCACTTCAACGACAAGCCAATGATTACAGCCGACCAGAACGTGGGCAGTCCGTTTCGAGACAACGTCTACATTGCCTGGGATGCAGCCTCGGGAGGCTCTATCGGCGGGGGCGTACGTTTGGCGACTTCTACAGATCACGGCGCGAGCTTCTCAACTACACGAGTGGACGACCCGTCTGGACCAGGCCGGTCCATCGGCGCGTCTCCGGGCGTGGGGCCAAACGGAGAAGTTTATGTTGCATGGAACGACTATGTAGCCAACGCGATCGTGTTCAACCGGTCCTTTGATGGAGGAAACACGTGGGGCACGCCCGTTACCATTTCACCAAAAACTCTGCCTTTTGATATCGCCGTTCCCGCCGAATCTTTTCGCGGCGCGCTGGTCTATCCGTCGCTGGATGTAGACCGTTCAAGCGAAATTCACCGGGGCAGGATTTATTGCAGTTGGATGGATCTGACACCGGCAAACGTTACCGACATATTCATTTCCTATTCGGATAATAATGGCGCGACCTGGTCAACGCCGGCACCCGTCACTGATCAGTTTTTGTCGCCAGTGGATCGCTTCAACCATTGGATGTCGGTTGATCCAGTCACCGGCGACGTCAACGTCGCTTTTTATGACACGCGCAACGACACCACCGGCGCGCGGTACCAGACGGACTACTATCTCGCGCGCTCGAGCGGCGGCGCGAGCTGGAACGCACCGAACATTCGCGTTAGCAGCGTCAGTTCAAACGAGCATGATTGCAGCGGCGTCTTTCCGTGCCTGGGAATTAACTACGGAAACCAGCAAGGCGACTATGAAGGACTGGTATCGTTTGGCGGGGTTTCCTATCCGGTCTGGACAGACAGTCGCAGGCAGCTGGATGCGGCCAGCGGTTGTCGCCGTCCTTACTTGATGGAGGAAGTTTTCACTGCGAAAGTGAAGTGAGCTGAATTAATGGCGCGAAGAAAATGATTGCGCGTCGAACCAAGCAGACAGAAGAAGGGTACCGACGGCGGTACCCTTCTTCAATGAGGCTTGAACCAGCAATCGGCTTTGTCGGTACTTCAGTCGCTCTTAGTTTTAGCCCGGTCGCTGGTTGTCGAAGCGGTCATCATTCGCGTCAAATGAATGTTGCCATTTATTCCGCTGGCGTTGATCGAGCTGCCGCCGCTGCCAATTTGCGCGGTGTAGTGTCCGTGCCGGCTCTTGTCGACATTGACGTTCGGCAAATCAGAAACCACATTGCCGTTCATGCCATGCGCTTCAAGATTGGCGTTGACACCGTCGTTGAGTCGCAGCTCGATGTTGCCGTTGATGCCGCTGATATCGACGCCGCCCTGGTCCACCTGTTTAAGGGCAACCGCGATGTTGCCGTTAATTCCTTTGAATGTCGCAGCGCCTGACGCCTGGGCTATATCAACTTTTCCATTTACGCCTTTCACTTCGACCGCACCATCAATTTCGCCGGCAATTACGGAACCATTGATGCCTCGGGCGACCAGCGAAATTGCTCTTGGCAGACGCAACGTCACGTGTTCCGTCGGATTGGAACCAAAGATGCGGGCGAAGAAACTGGTATCGGCGTTGTCAGCGCGAACAGTCAGACTGTCAGCGGTAGCGTCAATGGTCACTTTGCGCCGGGCCAAAACTTCCTGACTGTTGCCGGTACGTTCAACTACAACCTCGGCGGTCTTGCTATCCGAAGTTTCAATCTTTACACCACCATTGATTCCAGCTACCTCAACGCGTGCGCCGGGCGAAAGCTCATAGGTTTTCCGAATCTCTTCGCGTGCATCGCCCGCTGAAGACTTATCGCCATTCACGACCTGCGACCAATTGCGAATGCCGCCGCTGGTTTTTGCGCGCGAGCGGACAACACCCGCGATTCCGGCAATTGCGACCAGAAGCACCACCAAAATCAGCTTTTTCATCGGGATATCTCCGTTTGCAGACGAACAATCTTGAGAGCAGTAACGACTTTGTTGCCCATTTAGTTCGATTAGAATTACCGATTGCCGGAATTTCAGCGTCGCCTGCGGCCCATCTTGACATAAGTCTAACCGCGTCTTACATTCGACGTACTCCGCAAAATTTCAAGGTTTCAGACGCTATCCGAACCCCCTCGGAGTTTTTCCCGGCCCATGAGTAGACCGCAATGGCAGAAAAAGATTCGCAGCATAAAACAGTTCTGATTGTCGAAGACTCTGAAGACGCGCGCTATTTCATGCGCCTGGAATTGGAGCAACTCGGCTATCGCATCGTGGAAGCCGACAACGGCGAGAAGGCAGTCGAAGTCGCCGAGCGTGAGCGCCCGGACATTATTCTGATGGATCTGAGTCTGCCGATCATGGACGGCATCGCCGCGACCTCAAAAATTCGGGCCTCCGATGGCTTCAAAACTGTTCCCGTGATTGCGGTCACGGCGCATCAGGAAACCGATTTTCGCGCCGACGCCAAAGCGGCTGGATTCAATGCCTATGTGACTAAGCCAATCGATATGCCCTGGCTCAGCGAATTGATCGAGGGGCTGCTGGTCTAGTGGAACAGACTTTAGTCTGTCCTTTTTGGTGGCCTACTCGGATCCGTTGAAGTACGATCCTCGAACCCTCTTGGCACAAAAAGTAGTTCTCTAAGTCCGCGATAGCGGACAAGTGAGAGTAACCCAGCAGTTCACTGCTGGGATAAGAGACGAAAGGAAACGTAGTCCGTGTAAGCGGACGGCTGAATGATGAGGGCCAGATACCTATTCTTTTCAACCGTCCGTTTCACGGACTTAGACTCAGGTTCGGAGAGCTCCCAGCGATAAAATCGCTGGGCTATTATCGGTCGTCCGCTAGCGCGGACTAGCCGGAGAAGAACGAACAGACTGAAGGTCTATTCTACTCGGCTAACGAGACAATCGTTGCGCCCCAACCACCAGCTTCCGGCGGCGCGTCAATCCAAGCCAGAACAAATGGGGTTCGACCCAAAATCGCGTGGACCATGTCACGCTGCACGCCAATACCTTTGCCGTGAATAATTCTGACCTGGCGAAACCCTAATCGGCGGGCTTCGATCAAATATTCTTCAACTACAAGCTTCACCTCGCGCGGCCGAATTGTGTGCAGATCGAAAACGTCAGTGATTTGAATCGTAACCGGGTCGGGAAAAGGATCGTAGGGATCTGACTGTGGATCGTCAGCCACTGGGTTATCCATCCTGTTCATTGAATCAACAGTCCTATTCTTTCGGAGCAATGTAACCTCGCCTGGCTTTGACGACTAGTTTGTCGCGGAACTTCTGTCCGTCGGGGGTTAAATCAATTTTTAGTTTTCGAAAACTTCCATCTCGCTTCTTATTCGAGGATATGAAGGCAAGGTTATAGCGCGTGCGCAAATGCTCGATCAACGTCTTGAAAGTGGTATTCAGTTTCTCTGGTTTCTCTTCAAACACTTCACCGCCGGTTTCGTCCGCGAGTTGTTTGATGTCCAACAACGGTGCTTTAAAAGCTCCTGCCACTCGAGTTCCAAACACCATGAATCCGTTTTCCATTCGCTGACCTGTGCTTTTAGGTACCAGGCCACAGACGACGCTGCCCGATTCGAAGATTGCCTGCTTCGCAGCTTTGCCTGATGGCCCATGGCCGCAGTCAAAGTTTCGCGTGATGCCGGTGATCGCAATGATCACACGCCGACCAACCGGGTTGCCGGCAGTCACCATATAATCCGCAGCCTTGGCAAACGCTTTATTCAGGCAGTGATCGGCCCAGGTATGGTTCTTTGGAATTCGCTCCAGCGCGTTGGCGATTTGCGAACGATCGCGCGTGAATTCTTGTAACAGCTCTGTATTGTCGTGGTAGGTCATCACTGCCACTTCGTCCGTTTCCTTCAAACGCGCCAGCGCCTCGTTTGCCGCCCGGCGCACCTCTGTGCCAAATGGATCAAGGCATCCTCCCCGGTCAATCAACAACACGACCGATAGCGGCAGCGTATCCTGGCTAAAGTTTGTGATCTGTTGCCGGGTGCCGTCTTCCAATATTACAAAATCGGCTTCCTTTAGATCGCCGACTACGCGGGCAGTCTGCTTTTGCAGTACCAAAGCATCGACCGTCACCAGATCGACGTTTACTTTTACCACCTCGGTTGGTTGGGCCGCGGTTCTCTTGTCGCTAGTAACAGTCCGCTCGCGAGTCTGTGACGTGATGCGCGACGAGACGTACGGCAACAGGAAAAGCAATAGGAGTGGAGAGAGAAATTTGTATTTACGCGCGCTTGAGAACAAGGCTTTCATGAGCACTCCGATTTCCGAAAGGCTACTACCGAAGCTTTTCTCGGGGAGAGTGCTTTGGCGAGGGTTCGATGATAACCCGTAGGTGTTCTGCCGCAAAAGAGATTTCGGCAAAGCAGATTAACTTGAGGACGCTTTGAACTTAGCCGGAAACTCGATTAAAATATGCGCTGTCTGCCAACGTTTTTCCGCATTTCCACAACAAGTTTCAGCTCAGGAGATTGATCTCGATGAATAGAAATGCCTTCAGGTCCCGTCGCGCCCGTACCTCTTCGTTTTTTGTGTTGCTGATTGTCGCGCTGATCACCGCGCAGTTGGCATTAGCGCCGTTTGCCGGCGCGCAGAATCCAAACCCCTCGACGCCGGTCGTCGATGGTTCGGCGCCACCGGCTAAGCTTGCTTATCCGGATTCCATGCCGGGCGCGACCGTCGACGATTATTTTGGCACGAAGGTTTCCGATCCCTATCGCTGGCTGGAAGATGATCGGGCACCGGCAGTTGAGAGATGGGTCGAAGCCCAGAACAAAGTTACGTTCGCGTACCTCGACAGGATTCCTTACCGGCAAAAAATCAAAGAGCGTTTGACGGCGCTTTATAATTATCCGAAATTCTCTGCGCCGGCGCACCGCGGCGACTATTTTTTCTACACCAAGAACGATGGTCTACAAAACCAAAGTGTTTGGTACCGGCAGAAAGGCCTCGATGGCGTCGCCGAAGTTCTGCTTGATCCAAACAAACTGTCGGCGGATGGCACGACGCGATTGGGATCGGTTGCATTCTCGAAGGACGGAAAGTATTTGGCGTATGGCGTTTCGCAGGGCGGTTCTGACTGGAACGACGTTTATGTTTTGGATACGGCGACGAAGCAATTGTCGACGGACCACATTGAATGGATGAAGAGCTCAAACATCTCCTGGCAGGGCGATGGCTTTTACTACAGCCGTTATCCCGCGCCCGAAAAGGGCCACGAGCTGACTGCGAAGAACGAGAATCATCAGGTTTTTTATCACAAGATTGGAACACCGCAATCCGCAGACACACTCGTTTACGAGGATCCAGCAAACCCACAGCGCTTTCACAACGTGGGGGTTAGCGACGACGAGCGATATGCGTTTCTTTATGTTTCAGAACGCGGCAAGGGCAAGAAAGGAAATGCGGTTTTCTGGCGGGATGCATCACACCCGGGCTCGGCATTCAGTCCGGTTGTTGCCGGTATTGGCGACGACACTTACAACGTAATCGATAATGTGGGCGACAAGTTTTTGGTTTACACAGATCACAAGTCGCCGAATGCTCGTATATTTCTTTTCGATCCAAAGAGGCCCGAAGAAGGAAACTGGAAAGACGTCATATCCGAAAAATCTGAGCCCATTGACGATGTGAACACAGCCGGCGGCAAAATCTTCGTAAGTTATCTGAAAGATGTTGCGGCTCGCGTTGAAGTTCATAATTTGGACGGCAAACTGGAAAACGAAATTAAGTTACCTGGCTTGGGCGCTTTGCCTGCGCCGTCGCCGGGGACGCCAAGTTCATTTGGCGGCAAACCTGATGATAAGTTTGTCTTTTACACCTTCACTTCTTTTAATTTTCCACCCACGATTTACAAATACGATATCGCGACTAAAACGTCGAGCCTGTTTCGACAGCCGGAAATTCCTGGTTTCAAGTCAACCGACTTTGAAACTTCTGAAGTCTTCTACACCAGCAAAGACGGCACTCGCGTGCCAATGTTCCTGGTCCATAAGAAGGGAATCAAGCTCGACGGTAACAATCCAACAGTGCTGTACGGCTATGGCGGTTTCAATATCACCACTTCGCCAAACTTCAGCGCGTTGCGACTGGCGCTGCTCGAGCAGGGCGTCATTTACGCTTCTGCAAACATGCGCGGCGGCGGCGAGTATGGCGAGAAGTGGCATGAAGCCGGCACGAAACTTAAGAAGCAAAATGTTTTTGACGACTTCGTCGCTGCCGCCGAATACTTGATCAAGAATAAGTACACCTCGCCCGAGAAACTCGCGATCCAGGGTGGCTCGAATGGCGGCTTGCTGGTCGGCGCTGTCGCCAATCAGCAGCCCGAGTTGTTTCGAGCGGTAGTGGAACAGGCTGGCGTGATGGACATGTTGCGCTTTCACAAATTCACCATTGGTTGGAACTGGGTGGCTGACTACGGCTCCAGCGAAAATGAAGCTGAGTTCAAAGCGCTCTATGCATATTCACCTATCCATAACATCAAAGCGGGCGTGAACTATCCGGCCACCTTGATTACGACTGCCGACCACGACGACCGCGTTGTGCCCGCGCACAATTTTAAGTACGCGGCCGCGTTGCAAGCAGCACAAGGCGGCACCAACCCAATTCTGATTCGCATCGATACGAAATCAGGTCACGGCGCCAGCAGCACGACCAAGGCAATCGAGCAGGCGGCGGACATCTATTCGTTTCTGATGTGGAATTTAGGTGTGACGCCGAAATAACTATCCACAGATTCCGCTGATTACGCAGATTTTCAAAAACAATTGATCTGTGTAATCCGCGGATTTATTTTTTGCCGGCGCTGACCGGCAAGATAATTGTAAGGACGAGGCCGCCAGTAGCAACATTGGCGGCTTCTACTGTGCCACCATGCAAGCGAACCGCGCGTTCGGCAATCGCCAGGCCCAGGCCCGTGCCGCCGCTATTTCTATCGCGGGCCTCGTCGACGCGATAGAAAGGACGAAAAAGTTTATCGAGCGTCTCAGCCGGAACTCCCGGTCCATGGTCGCGAACTGTAATGACCGCTTGACCGCCACAGTCCAGCGTCACCTCAACCGCGGTCTCGTTCGCGGTGTACTGCACCGCATTGCGCACCACATTCTCAATCGCTCGCCGCAACAACTGCTCGTTGCCGAGAATGTTGCAAGTGTCAGGACCCTCGAATTCCACCGACCGGTTGCGATTTTTGGCTTCGTAATCTGCGTCGTCAATGATCTCTCGTACCAATTGAACCAGATCAAACGAACTTTTCTCGACTGCTTCAGTGTGATTCTCGAGCCGCGTCAGGGCCAGCAGTTGTCCGATCATTTCGTTGAGGGTTTCAGCTTCGCGCTCAATTCGTTGCAACGCGGTTGCTGCCTCATCGCCAGCCCGCAGCCTGGCCAACTCCAACGCCACATTCAAACGGGCCAGCGGCGAACGCAGCTCATGAGAGATGTCGCCGAGCAAGCGACGCTGGCCGTTGACCAGCGATTCAATCTGTTCGGCCATTTGATCAAAGTCGGTTGCCAGCGCTGCCAGCTCGTCGCGACGATTTCCAAAAGAAGGCGCCACGCGCGCGCTCAAATTGCCGCGCGCCAGTTCCTGCGTGGCCGCGCGCAGCTTTGTTACAGGCGCTGTCAAATATCTTGCCAGCCAATAACAGAACAATCCGCTGACGGCGATGATGGCCAATAAATGCAGCAGATGATCCCACAAAGCTGGCGAGCGCATTATCATCGGTAGCTCTGCAACCAGAACGTACTGCGCGTTTTTCGGGGAAGTCACTGGCTGGGCCATTAGTCCCGGTGGACCATTGTCAGCAAACTCTGTGGCATGACTGAGAAAAGCGTGCTGAGCGAGATCAGACGCGCCGCGCGGCCCTGTGCGGCCCGCTAACTCGTTTAGCTGGGGGTCAAAAAGAAAAAGACGAATGTGGGCTTCGCGTTCGACGCGGTCAAAGTATTCGGCCAGGGCGGCCGGGCCATCGCGTTCGTAGATCTCGGCGGCCAGCTGGGCGTATCCGTTTACCGCGGCACTCATGGGCAGCCTCATCGGTTGGTGAAACGGTTCCGGTCGCAACAGTTCGCCAACCAAAAAGGTTCCGACCACTACCGTCAGCAGCGCCGCGCCAAACCAAAGAAAGATTTTAAGGAAAAGACTTCGTCCCAACTTATCGCTCCGCGGTTTTGATTTTCTCTGTGCAACCTTTGTGTTCTCTGTGCCTCTGTGGTGGGCAATCGTTAATGGGACTCACCACATAGGCACAGAGAACACTGAGAACGCACAAAAATTCTTACTCAATTGGCAGCGTAAATGTAACCAACGCCGCGCACGGTCTTGATGCGTTCCACATCGCCCAGTTGATGGCCCAATTTTTTCCGCAGGTTACTGATGTGCATGTCGATGCTGCGATCAAAAGGGGAAGTGCTGCGGCCCAGCACCTCCTTTGAAAGTTCCTCGCGAGTTATGATCCGGCCTGCCGCCCGCAACAACTTTTCCAATAAATCGAATTCCACCGCCGTGAGCTCAACGACCTGACCGCCACGACGAACTACACGCGTGCCCAGGTCGAGTTCGACATCTCCGGCAGCCAATGTCCCCGGTTGATTGTGTTCGCGTGCGTCGTCCATTTGACTGCGTCGCAGGATAGCGCGAATGCGCGCCACCAATTCGCGCGGATTGAAAGGCTTTGGCAAATAGTCGTCAGCGCCGATTTCCAAACCAACAATGCGATCGACGTCGTCACCGCGCGCGGTCAGCATCAACACCGGAACTTTCGATTCGGCGCGTATGCGACGCAGCACTTCAAAACCATTCAGGCCAGGCAGCATCACGTCGAGCACCACGATTGAAAAATTTCCCGAGAGCGCAGCCTCAGCACCTTGATCGCCGCGGTTCACTGCCTGGATTTCAAACCCGAGCGGCTCGAGATATTCAGTCACCAGCTCACACAAGGCGACGTCGTCGTCAATGATTAGTATCTGGTCCATTGTCTTGGACAGGCATTGTAGCCTAAGCGGTTAGTGGTCTTTGTAAAGAAGTGTCAATGGGCTTGGCAAAAGTTCGCGACGACGAAAAGGGACCAGCCCGCGGAGCAGGGCGATAGCATAGAGCCTGGGGTGGAGCGTAGCGGAACCCCAGGACCGTGAATTGAAAAAGCCAGAGCCCGCGGCGCGGGCGATAGCAACACCTCACGGAAAATGCTCTCGCCCGCTCCGCGGGCTGGCGTCGTCTTTGGTTAATTTAACCTGGGGTTGCGCTCCGCTTCACCCCAGTCTCTACGCTATCGCCCGCTCCGCAGGCTGGGAGTCAGCCTTCTTTACAAAACTTTACATTGCATTAACTGACTCTTTACGTCCGCCGCGAGCAAACCGGCGTATAAGAGTGGGTATGCATTGACCGGCCAGGCGGGATAGACTGTCGGCCAAACCACTAAGAGGAGATTGAAATGAAGAAGAAAATTTTAGTACTTGCCGGCATCGCTGCGCTGGTTATCGGCGCAACGGTTTTTGCGCTGGCACAGCATCCGGGCATGGGCGAAAAGATGCGCGGTCACGGACCGGGCGACATGATCGAACATATTTCACGTGAGCTGAACCTGACGGACGCGCAGAAGGCACAAGTCAAGAGCCTGTTCGACGCGCAGCAGGCAACGGAAGAACAACGACACACCAAACTCGAGGACCTTCGCAAACAGATCGACGCAGCCACTGCGAATGGTCAGTTCGATGAAAATACGGTGCGCAATCTGGCAAACCAACAGTCACAGTTGATGACCGATCAGATGGTTGACCACTTTCGACTGCACTCACAAATTTATGGCTTGCTGACAGCCGAACAAAAAACCAAGGCTGATGGAATGATGAAGAGACACGGCGGGCCTGGCGGACCAGGCGAACGTGGGCATCATGGACCACCGCCACCGCCGCCGGGATCCGGTTTCTAAAACCGGACTGACGGCAGTTTAAGAAAGGGGTCATCGATGAATGTCGCTGACCCTTTCTTTGTGACTGATTGATTTGAATTTTAGAATGCGCGAAACGTCAAGGCCCACTGACCAGGAACACATCCCACGCCCAACGTCCGACTTGCGCACCGTGTACGTCTTTGACTTTTGCGCGATAGCGAAACTGGTTGCCGTATTGATCGGTCCGTTTCGATTCGATGTATTTCAGGTCTAACGTTGCCAATCCGAGTTCCGGCAAAGTGTGCAGTTCCGCTGCTTCGGAAATGCCGTTGTGGTTTGTGTCCTGCCACAGGCGCAATGACGTGAAGATCGCATCGCCGTTATCAATCATGCCATTGGCGTTGCCGCCGTTCACCGCCTTATCGTATTCCGCAAGCGCGAGGAAACCATTTCGCACTTCGCCTGCCGGCGGCTCGGGTTGTGGCGTGAAGTTCCCGAACAACTCTGCACCGCTGTCGATCGTTCCATTACCGTTGCTGTCAAGGGCCAACCAAGCATCGTCCGAACCGGCAGCAGTCCAGGCCAGCCGTTGCTTTGTGCCGTCAATGTCGAGGTCAAAGTTGACGCCGTTTGCCATACTTGTCAGGTTAAAGCCATTGCCAAAAACATCAATGACGACCGGGCTCGTATTGCATTGTTCCTCGCTTTTACACGCGCACTTGCGGTCGCACCACGGTTGAGAAAAATTCTCACACTCCCACGCTTGGGTTCCTCCCGGCGGGCAAGACTGGGTGCAGTTATTGGTAAAGGAGTTCCAGTGCCAGCCTGCTGCATAACAACCTGCTTGTGTGTATGGTGTCGGCGTCGGCGCAGCATCCGGCACGCAGCAAACGCCATCGCGATGATAAAAAGGCGCGCAACCTTTCTCGATTCCTGGTGGATTATTCCAAGTACAGTTATCGGCCGGAACACCGTCGGGGCAGTACTGAGGAAGTGTTTCTTGGCAGGGCGTTGGGGTTGGAGTCGGCGTTGGGGTGGCACCTGGACAAGAGCTTGAGCCATCCTCGTCGATGGCCTCGTTATAACACTCATTTTGACCGCCTGCTGTGCAAGCGAACCAAAGATGAATCAATCGCTTACACGGGAGACCGGACTGAGTCGTCGCCACAAAAGTCTGCTGGCAACCGCACGATGTTGAAAATGGACCCTCTATGATCCATGGCGAGCAACCGGTATCTCCACATCCGTTTTGAGGGTTAGAGAAGGCATGTGCTTGATAGCTTCGCGCGTTGTTCTCCCGTTTTGATTTTGGCTTATTTCTGGAGCGGTGCAGGGCGCTATTATTTGAATCTTTTTTTTTGATTCTTGTGTGCTTGAACCTTCAAAGATCGATACTTTTCTTCCCCTGAAATCTCTCGGTTCTCCCACTTCGAAACCTGTGCCGTCGCCGAAGCTGATGACGGCGAATCTAAGCAAAAGATTTTTGTCCAGGTCCGGATACCTTTTGTGTCTACCCTCAAAGCCCGTCCTGAACGGTTCGGGAATGGTAAACACGTACACCTCTCCCGGATCAATATGCGGATCCTCAGTATCAGCTAATTGCATAATTTTTATATTTTCTCGTTTTCCGAAAGTTAGGGGAATTCCAACCTCTCCGTCTGCCACCTTATCATCAGGAAATATCAAATAGGCGAGTATGAAATAAATGGGCTTGTCAGAGATATTCTTAACCTCGATTTCGAGATCCTTGTGCCAGGTCTTTGATTGAAGCTTCTTGACTTTAACCTCCAGGGGCGTGTCCTTAAATTCCTTCACCTTGAACTTTCGCTCGTCGGCCTGTGCGTTCGACTGAGATTGGCCCAGAGCATAAATGCCCTTGATTACGAAGATTGAGGCTGTGGCCAAGATGATTAAGAGAAGCAATCGCTTGGTGAACGATGCAATGGATTGTTGCTGAGGACTCATAAGGATTCTCCTGAGGAAAAGATTCTAGAAGTCTAGAACGGATGAGCTACTCAGCCTTATATGCCTGTGATGAAGCAAAGTCAAGAATATGACGTTTGTCTTGATCCTGTTCTTAATCGAGTGCTCGCTCACCTTTACGTCTACTAACTCTAAGGGTTCCTCGTTGTGATGGTCGTCCGTAATTCTTCCAGAAAAGTCACATGATTCGCGCCGCGATATTTTGCAAAAGGTCAAGAGCCTGTTCGACGCGCAGCAGGCAGCGGAAGAACAACGACACACCAAACTCGAAGACCTTCACAAACAGATCGAGGCAGCCACTGCGAACGGTCAGTTTGATGAAAACACGGTACGCAATCTGGCGAGCCAGCAGTCGCAGTTGATGACGGACCAGATGGTTGACCATTTGCGGCTGCACTCACAAATTTATGGCTTGCTGACAGCCGAACAAAAAACCAAGGCTGATCAGATGATGAAGATGCATGGTGAAGGACATGGACCTGGACCAGGCGGACCAGGACATCATGGACCACCGCCGCCACCACCGGGATCCGGTTTCTAAGTAACGAAGTACTCGTAGTACGAAAAGGGGTCATCGATGCATATCGATGACCCCTTTTCTTTGCCGCGAGCTGATTGAAATCTAAAATGAGGGAACGTCAAGGCCCACTGACCAGGAACACATCCCACGCCCAACGTCCAACCTGCGCGCCGTGCCCGTCTTTGACTTTTGCTCTATAGCGGAACTGGTTTCCGAACTGATCAGTCCGTTTCGATTCCTTGTATTGCAATTCGAACGTTGCCAGCCCACGTTCCGGCAAAGTGTGCAGTTCGCCTGCTTCGGAAACGCCGTTGTGATTTGTGTCCTGCCACAGACGCAACGATGAAAACACTGAGTCCCGACTATCAATCAGGCCATCTTGATTGCCGCCGTTCGCCGGTTTGTCATATTCCGCAAGCGCCAGGAACCCGTTTTCCTCGACTCCAGGCGGTGGCTGCGGTTGTGGCGTGAAGTTGCCGAATAACTCTTGCCCGTTGTCAATCATACCGTTGCCATTGCGGTCCATGGCGAGCCAAGCGTCGTCTGAACTTGATGAGGTCCAGGCCAAGTGTTCACTTGCGCCATCACTATTAAGGTCAAAGCCAACTCCATTTGTTTCATTAGTCAGGTCGAAGCCATCGCCAGATACGTCTATGATAATCGGACTTACAGGTGGGCCGCATTGTTGTGGCGTGCGGCAGTTGCATGTCCGTTCGCACCACTCGGTAACCCCTTGCTCACAATCCCCCGGCGATGAGAACCCTTCTCCCG
>JACCVY010000271.1 GCA_013697915.1 Blastocatellia bacterium
GGAAACTCACCCCGGCGTTCAGGTCTTCAGCAAAGTTCTTCAGCGTGGCCCGCGTCATGTGCGTCCCATAACTGTCGAGCGTGGTTGAGGAAATTTCTGCCGGCCAGAAAAACGGGTCTACCCCTTCAAACGCGGCAGGATCGGGCGCGGCGGCACGAGCGAGACGCAGCAGGGTTTCGGGGTCGCGCATCCGTAAGACATGCGCGGGGAAAGCGTGGACGCGATCAACAACGTCTGTCTCGGTTGGGGTTTCAGCTAGGTTCGTATTAGCATCCGACATGAGCGTCCTCGGCCAAAAACAATAATGAGCCCCGCTTCCAGCAGCCCCTCGGGGAGGTCGGTTAGGCTGGAAATGGCGCTCGTGGCACTCTGCCGGTATGAAGTTGTCTACTTAATCACGGTAACACAATCAAGCAAGGAATACAAGCATCCCCTGCTAACGCGACTTGGGCAGGAGGTGTTCCCAAATATCCACCAGTTCAGGTTTTCCGTGTTTGCGTTTGACTTGAATAATGCCGTCCTGGCGCACGCGAAACAGCAGGTCCCCATTCGAGGCGCGCACGTCCTTATAGGGCAAGCCACCGGGTTGAGGTTCCTGCTGGTCGGATCGCTCGGGGGTAGGCATCTACAATTTCTGCACCCGTTGATTAGCCGCCGGGACAACGCGCCGGGGATCGGCAGGCTGTTCAGTCTCGACCAGCTTGACGCCACACTCGGGGCAACGGTTCAGCGGCTCCGGTTGCCCATCAACCACCGTGCCGTGGCGCAGCGAACCTCGTCCGTGGGCATCCGCAACGATCCACTGGTTGCCCGACCAACTCCAATGCGAACCGCAATCGCTACAACCGCCCGTAGGGATCTCCGGTTGACTCATGCGTGCGCCTCATCCCATGCTTGCAGCATGTTCTCATGCATATGCCGCAGCGCTTCTCCCGTCAACTGGCGGAACCCATCCCGGTCCAGATGCTGCAGACATTCTCGCGAAATAGATGCGGTGAACACCTCTCGCTGATTGATGTTGTCGGCCGAGACCAACCAGGTTACGCTGCCGGCCCCAGGCCAATACGGAAATTTAGGATCGCTCATCGCGCTCCTCCGTGCTTGCGTCGTCGCTTCCCCTCGGCGGGTGTGTGCTTCACGCGGGGATCCAGCAGCACGGGCGGCTTCTCTTCGATTACGGCTTCACCCGCCACTACCTTTCCCGAACCGTCGCAAGCCGCGCAGGTTTTGTAGGCGCGCACTTCGCCCAACAGGCCCCGCCGCCCGGTGCCGTTGCAGGCTTCGCAGAGAGTTAAAGAAGAACTCATGTGTTTGGTATCCAGATAGGAATTAGCAGCAGTTATGTCGAACTATCATGTAAGTGCAGGCGCGCTGCTGAAGACAGCCGCCTGCGTGGCACAAGCACAAAGGAGATGCTCATGCACCCCGATTCTACCACACAAATCTCAGCTCGCGTTTGCCAGCAGTGCGGCAAAACGTTTGACTGCAAGCCCTGGCTTCCATTCAAAAACTGCTCCATTGCCTGTCGAGCAGCAGCCCAACAAAAGCCACTGACAGAGCGCTTCTGGGCAAAAGTCGATAAGCGCGGGCCCGATGAGTGCTGGCTGTGGCTAGACTCTACTCGCTATGATGGCTATGGTCGCTTTTTGATGAACCGAAAAATACGAGCTGCCCATCGCGTCTCATACGAACTGGCTCATGGTTCCATTCCTGAAGGCTTACTAGTCCATCATCGCTGCGCCATGACTTCTTGTGTCAATCCAGCGCATTTAGAGCTAGTCACCTACAGCACAAACCTACGTTACCGCTATGCGCTCGGTCGGCCAAGCACGCGACCGACTCCACTTCCACCTCGTCAATACGTCCCCATTGAGAAGCCCTGCCAATTTTGCGGCTGCTTCTTTCGTGTGGGTCCATTCGCTGCCAAAAGTCGAAAATACTGTTCCCCTTCATGTTCAATCGCAAATCGTTTTGGATCATCGCCCGAAGACCGTTTCTGGCGAAAAGTAGACAAAAGCGGCGAATGCTGGCTCTGGACGGCAGCCCTTCATGAATTCGGTTACGGAATGACCGCGTGGAACGGGAAACAGACAACGGCTCATCGTGTCGCCTGGGAGTTGGCACATGGACCTATTCCGGCAGGAATGCTAGTTTGCCACAACTGTCCCGGTGGAGACAATCCTCGCTGCTGTCGTCCCGATCACATGTTCCTGGGAACGCAGACTGACAATATGCGCGACTGTTCCCAGAAAAACCGATGCCAAAAAGGCGATATGCACCACATGAGACGATTTGGACAGCCTGCTTGTGGTGAAAAAGCCCCACATTCAAAACTCACCGATGCAATCGTAATTGCGATCCGCACTCGTATCGCTGCTGGAGAATTGCAAAGGATACTGGCTGCCGAGTACGGGATCGACCAAGGGCATGTCTCGCAGATTGTTCGTCGGAGAATTTGGAAGCATCTCCCCTAATTCTCCAACGCCTTCAAGTCGAGATGTCCATTGCCATTGACTGACTGAGCACGATTGGCCCCAGGATCCGCCTGCACTGCTGCCGGGTTCACCGAACCGCCTTCCGGCTTGAACACGGAAGACAGCGCCCGCGGCTCTGGCACATCGGCCTTATCCCGATCCGCCCCCTCATGCGCAGCCTCATCCTGTGAAATCCAGCCTGCCTGATATTTATACATGGCATTCTGCATGACCAATTGGGACGTTTGCGCATCCCGCAGCATTTCCGCTGCCCGCGCTTCGCTGAAACGCCACTCGACGGTGGCTTGGAGTCCCTCTGCTTGCAAGGCTAACGTCAGGAAATACTCCAGCATTCCTTCCGCCAAATGCTGGAGTGCTTTCAAACCCTGAATAAAAATTTCGTATTGTCTGTTCGCATTAGCTTCTGACACCCCATCACTAATACCGAACAGGATCGGTAGCGACTTCAACGCCCTGAGTGCCATCCTGTCCAGCGTCGCGAGTAACGCATCAACTCCACCCAGAGAACTTGAATCAACAGTTCCTACAGGGCGGTTCATCACAATGTCTGAGGTATGGACGAAGGTATCTTCCGGTTGAAGCTGTGCGATGTGCGTTTGGATGCCCGTCAACACCGACTGCAACCACGCCTGCCGTTCCGTGTTCGACGCTGCCGCCTCGGGTGGCATCTTCTTTAGTAGGGCGTCCAGGTCCATAGAAATATCGAGCCGCGGATACCCTTGCTGGGAGACCACTCGCCGCAGGTCGTGCAGGAGGCCCATCGCAAAGATGATCGTAAACAGCGCCGGGGCCGCGGGCGCGCGGCCGTAAGGCGAACCGGGCAACGGGTCCACGGGCACGTACCGGATGGTGGGCAGATCGAGGTACTTGCGCACGCCCCCCTGAAACTGAAACGGTCGCCAGATCGGCCCGAGCACCGGATCAACGTGCCGGTCGAAATACAGGTAGCGACTATCCGGCGTGGCGATGTCGAGGGCCAGCCTGCCTCGTTTGTCGAGCACCAACTCCGCGAAGAACGCCCCGCGCAGGAAAGCATTGATGAACAAACGGTGGATCACCACGTCAATTGACCCGTAGCGGGCATTGAGCCGGGCTACGAACGCTTCCACGCTCGCCTGGGCTCTCGCGTCCACCGTTTTGCCATCCCTCCCGTACGCCTTGACCTCGTGCCCCGGATTGGTCATCCGTAAGAAGTCCCACAAAGCACGGGAAAGATCAGGCGAGAGGTTCGAAAGCAGGTTCAGGAGATCGGCGGTAGGCATCCGGTCCAGCGTGGACGTATCGAAACACCCACTCCGCCAATCGTTATCCGCGTCCGGTTGACGTTCGATGAGGTTGCCAAAGGAGCCCAGATTCGGAT
>JACCVY010000033.1 GCA_013697915.1 Blastocatellia bacterium
TTGCCCATAGCCTGCCGCGTACCAGCGCCAGGATTACTTTTGAAGATCGTTATCCGGCGATGACGCCGAATGAGGGAAACTATCAACTGCTAAAACAATTGGACCAGGTAAGTCAGGATTTGGGCTCCGGAAAAATGGAAGCGCTCGATCCCGGCGAGCGCGGAGCGGGCGACATCGCTTTTGTGTCGCATTTAATTCCGGGGCTGGACGGCATTGGCGCCAGTGGCGGCGGCGCGCATGCGCCGGGTGAGTTTGTTGAGCTGGATTCGTTATCGCTGCTAACGAAGCGAGCCGCGCTGTTGATTTATCGGCTGACTCGATAATCAACTTAAATCGTCAATCGTGGTTGTGTGAAGTTATGGCTGATAATCCGTGAGGTATCAGTTACCCATAATGTTCTCGAAGCCATTCAATAAAAACAATGACGAAAATACGTCAATCTGGCGCTCGTGGCCCTTCGCCGTCGGTGGATTATGCGGGCCAATGCTTGGCAAGTTGCTGAGCAGATGGCTTCCATTATTTACCGCGTCAGCGCTTGCCGCTTTCATCGCCTGGTTTATGGTGGGGATAATATTCGCGTTCCTGCCGTATGGACCACAATGGAATTTCCGGCGTTGGCTAATCGTGTCTGTTCTAGTCGGGTTAACGGCGGGGGCCCTCACGTTCTTGTTTCCATGGACATGAACTGCCTCAAGTGCCAAGCGCGCAGATCAGCATTTCCAGTTGCAGCCTGGCGCCTTTCGGTCCACCGCCCGCCAAAGACGTTTTGATGGCTAAATCTGCGTCCGCGATCAGTTTGATATCGCGAGCGATTCCGGCGGCGTCGCGTCGTTGCAGCGTATTAAAGAACGCATCTTTCTTTTCGTACGATCCATAAACCAAGCGACTCGCTTCGTCTCTGCGGCCCTGTCTCATTAATTCCTTAGCCAATGCCAGCCGGTGATAGTTGCTCGCAATCAATCCTATTAGCATTACAGGCGCCACGTTGTCTTCGATCAAGTGATGCAGCGTCATTAGCGCGCGCCGTCGATCACCAGCGATAAGCTGGTCCCCTAATTCAAAATTCGATAACTCGCGCGAATGGCCGATCAGGTCGTCGACCATTTGCATCGTGATGATGTGCGTTTCCAGTGCCGCGGCCGCGAGTTTCTCCAGTTCCGAATTGAGCGTCTGCAAATCAGTGCCGCTTAAACGGACAAGTTCGCTGAGTACCCGATCGTCCGCCGAAGTCTTCAGTTCCTTCAACCGCGTTCGCGCCCACTGTTTCGCGTCCGCCTCCTTGACGGCAGAAAAATCAACGACCGTACAGGCGCTGAGCAGCGTCTTCGTCAGTTTCTTGCGTTTGTCTAAATCGTCTGCGATGAAAATAACGACGCTCGATGGCGAGGGCTTGTTCAAATACCGAATGATGATGTCTTCATCCGCCTCACGCAGTTTGCCAAAGTCTCTAATTCGCACCACCACCCACTCGGACATCATGGGCAGTTGTTCGGCTATCGCGATTGCGGCACTCGCGCTGTCAGAAAGTAAACTGAAAGATGATTCATTGAATTCGCGCAGTAGGGTACCGGCCAGTGCCGTCTCCGCTATCGCGCGAGCCGCCGCCTCGCGCAGGTAAGTTTCGCAGCCGACTAACAGATAGAGTTGCGCGACTTTTCCGGCCTTGAGTGAAGCTTCGAGTTGCGGGCGCGTGAGCGAGGTCATTTCTTAATTTGAATAGCATTGGTTAGTGTGGAGACGATGCTTTCCGCGAAGTTGCGCGCTATGCGTTCCACCGCCGGGTCTTCTTCGTTGAAGAAATTGCGCGGGTCGTTTGCAAATTCGTATTCACCGCGAAAGACGAAGTTTTGATTGTCGTAGAGCACGCGATTTTCCGTCTGGTCGCGGACAGTGACAGCGACTTCTATAGTCACTTCGAAGATTCGCGCGCGACCTTTGTCGTCGAGCAGCACGCCACCATAATTAAAGCTCTTGACGTAGCCTTCGATGACGGCGTCGGCGCCTTCGCGTTCACCCTGGACACGCAAGCCGCGGCCGCGATGAATCAGTTCGTTAACTACCGCGGCGGTAAAGCGCGAACCAATCTTGTAACGCAATGCCTGCGGACCCATCTGAAAGGCAGGCACAGCAACTGTCTTGATGCGGGCCGGCAATTGATTTTTCGTTATCGGCTTGTAACATTCAGCAAAGCCGGAGACGAAGAGGAGCGTAACGAACAAAGCTGACAGACGAAGAAATTTTGGCATAAGAATTTACAGGTGAAAAAACTTTCAGTAACTATACTGAGCTGCTGCGGCGACAAGTTCCAGTCGATGTGTGATTCTCTCGCAGGCGTTACCCTTGAAGCAAGTAAGGCACGGGAGCAGGCAGAACGGCGATGTAATCGGGTGGCTTCATCAAATGGCTAATAAGCTAAGCCTGGGACCGCGGCCGTCCCGCCCGCAATGAGCGCGCAGCGCGAACAACTCGACCACTCAACCGTGTCTTGTGACGCAGCTAATGCGGGCGGGACGCCCGCGTTCCCAGCAACAAGTGCCTAATACCGTAGGACGCGGCACAACTTTCAATTTAGTTCTGGATTTTCTTTCAGGTTTTAGAATCGACTTTTGATGAACCAAACTTTTTACTTGTCTTGGGGGTGGCCTTTGCGATCAGAACCCACCCGCTACCCCCGAGGTGGTACTGACCTCATGGGACTGAATCAAGAATTAAGCGCGTCGAAACAGCCTACGCCACCTGCGATCATGTGAAAACCAGAGCCACACGTCATGAGGTCAGGACCACCACGCGGTAGCGGGTGGGTGGAAACGCGAACCCGGATTGGTTTTGTATATCGCTGGCTGCGTTTAATCTGCTTATCACCTTCTTATCGCATCGACAACGCGAACTGTTTCCACCGCGACCTTCACATCGTGGACGCGGACGATGTGCGCGCCTTTCAAGATCGCGGCGGTGATCGAGGCCAGGGAAGCGTGAAGACGTTCATTCGGCGGCGCAGCCGTGCCGTTCTCATCAGCGAGGATGCGGCCGAGGAAAGACTTTCGCGAAGTGCCAATCAAAAGAGGGAAGTCGGGGAAGGCGGCGATAAGCTGATCGAGTTTCGCGATTAGTTCGATGTTCTGTTCCTGGCTCTTGCCAAAGCCGATGCCGGGATCGATGACGATCGATTCGCGCTTTACCCCGCGGCGTTCGGCCATCGCGATGCTGCTGCGCAGGCTTTTCGTAACTTCACGAAAGATGTCGGCGACCGGCGGCAGCTTGTGCATCGTCGCCGGTGTGCCGCGCGAATGCATGAGCACCAAACCTGCCCCAACCCGCGCCGCCTCATCAGCCACATGAAAATCAAAGCGCAACGCGGAGATGTCATTAACTATCGCGGCGCCGGCATCGAGTGCAGCGCGCGCGACTTCAGCTTTGGTCGTGTCGACGGAAATTGGAACGTTTGAAAGTTTGGCGAGCTGTTCGATGACGGGCAAGACGCGGTTCAGTTCTTCTTTCGCGGAGACAATGGCCGCGCCTCGCGGCCGGGTTGATTCACCGCCGATGTCGATAATGTCGGCGCCCTCCGCAATCATCTGCTGGGCGTGCGCGACCGCTCTTTCAGTTGAGAAAAACTCGCCACCATCGCTGAAGCTGTCGGGCGTGACGTTCAGAATTCCCATCACCAGCGTGCGTT
>JACCVY010000053.1 GCA_013697915.1 Blastocatellia bacterium
AGACCAAAGTCTTCGTCTTCGCCTCTTTCAATCTGAAGGTCCCAGTCCTCCCCGCTCGCCTTGCGTACTTCGATCAACAGTTCGGTTTCGCCGGCGGTCTGAAAACGGAAATCGAGGTAGTCGCGAACGGTACGGCCGTTAACCTTGATGATCCGGTCACCAGACTCGAGCTCCAATTCAGAGCCCAGGCTTTGCGGCGAAACGTCCGCTATTTCCACGCCGCGGCGGCGAATACTGGTAACGGCCGGAGTGACCGCGAATTCGTACATAGCAAGAATAATGTCCGACAAAGGTAAGTTTGTCGAGCGGGCGGCCATTGGGCGGGCGCGAGCAACGGGTGCGCTGCGTTTGTGTTTGCTGAAAGGCAAATTACGAACAAAATCATTCAATTTTATTGACAATCCTGGTCTGCTTTGTTAGTTATGCTGCTCGACTTAAGACCATCCCATTTATTTTTAGTTTGTCCGGCTTTCTCCAGCCTGAATCTCTGAGCAACACTAATGAATAACAAACTTAAGCCAGCACTTCTTGGTGGATTGATCGTAGGCGTGTTTTCGGCCGTGCATTCCTTGATTCCGATCGTCAGCTTGTGCTGTTGTATTTGGAGCATCATCGGCGGCGTGGTGGCAGCACTAATTTACATAAAGAGCTCACCCACTCCGGTGCAAATGGGCGAAGGCGCCATGGTCGGAGGCCTGGCTGGAGTTGTCGGCGGAATCATTTACGTCGTCATTTATTTGCCCATCGCTCTATTGTGGGGGATGGCGACCATGCAAGAGCAGTTGAACCGCAGCGGTGTACACCTGCCTTTTTCGGGATCGATTCTCATGGTTGTGGGCAGCATAATCGGCGCGATAGTACTGGTCTTGTTGTCGACGCTTGGTGGCGTAATTGGTACGGCCATTTTTGAGAAGCGCAAAGGAAACACCGCCGCGCCGCCACCACCGCAGAACTTTGGCGGCCCTGGCATCTAGGATTCGTTACTAGCAAGGCTTCGTTACTAGCAAGGCTTCGTTAAACTAGCGTTCAGGAGAAACTATTAGATGTCTCAACAGTGGATGCCTCCGCCTGCGCAAACGGATGCGCCGACTAACGTGCCAAACTATTTGGTGGTGGCGATTATTTCCTTGTTCTGTTGCTGCCCGCTGGGAATTGTCGCCGTTATTTTCGCCGCGCAGGTAAACGGGAAAGTCGCGTCCGGAGATATCGCGGGCGCCGTTGATTCTGCCAAGAAAGCCAAACTCTTCAGTTTTATTTCAATAGGACTTGGGTTAGCGATGGTATTGTTTTACGTGATATTCATGGTGTTTTTGGGCGGCCTGGCAGCCTTGGGCTCCAGATAACTGGGAGCGGTGCACCGCTTTCGTAACGCGCATTTTTTATGAACGTAACCCACTTGTACTGGTCCGGATTTTCCTTTCCGGCGCGTTACGGTGATCAGAAACGTGATCCTGGATCTACAAAACTTATCGGAGCAAAACTATGACGAGATATTGCACAAAATGCGGCGCTGTAAACGATGAAAGCGCTCAATACTGCTCCAGCTGTAATGCGCCTATGGGTTCGCCCCCAGGGTATCAACCTATGCAATCGGTTAATCAGGGTTCCTCAGGTCCGATGACCGATTGGAAAGCGATGGGCGCTGACAAGAAAATTGTTGCCGGCATATGCGGCATACTGCTCGGCGGTTTTGGCGTTCATAAATTCGTCCTCGGTTACACCAACGAAGGAATCATTCAGATAGTCATTACGCTTGTAACCTGCGGCGTCGGCTCCATCGTTGGACTGGTCGAAGGGATTATCTATCTAACAAAGTCTGATGAAGATTTTGTCAGGACCTATATTCAAAACAAGAAGGCCTGGTTCTAGGATCGTGATTTTTTGCAATTGCGTTGCGCCGAAGGCTTTTCCCTCCCGGCGCAGCGCGAAGCTGATAGCGTTACGCCGCATTTCCCGCCTAACATTCCCGCATGATAGTTTAGCCTCTTGTGATGTTCGCTGAGACGTTAAATCCTCGTTTGCTGGCTGCTTTTAGCTGGTTAACCCTGGCCGTTGCCGGAGTCTACCTGTTTATTTTTGAGCCCGGCAAAACAGGCTTTTTCCCCGCCTGCCCGTTTCGGATGTTGACTGGATTTGCCTGCCCCGGTTGCGGCAGTACGCGCGGAATGCATGCCCTGGTGCATGGCGATGTCGTCGCCGCATTCAAGTTTAATCCGTTGTTGGTTCTGTCGTTGCCGTTTCTGTTTTTTGCGTTCGTGCGTTTTACAAACGCCGCAATCCAGGGACGACCGTTAAAAGGAAATCAGCTCGACGCCAAATATATCTGGACGATCTTTGGCGTCGTTTTGTCCTTTTGGATTTTCCGCAACACACCGTTTTATCCATTTGCCTCGTAAGCTTTCCACGGCTTTTCATGGCTGACGCAAATCAAAACCTCAAGGAACGCGTGCGTGCTTTCTGGCAAGCGAACCCGTGCGGCGTAAAGTTTGCGGATGCCGAACCAGGAAGCCGACGCTTTTATGAACTTGTCGAAACGCACCGGTATGCGAAGGAATGGCATATTCCAGCGGCTGCGAATTTTGCCCGCACGCGCGGTTTGAAGGTTTTGGAAATTGGTTGCGGACTGGGAACCGACGGGGCGCAGTTTGCCAAGGCAGGGGCGGACTACACGGGAGTTGATTTGACTGATGCTGCGGTCGAATTAGCCCGCAAGCGTTTCGAGTTGTTCGATCTTCCGGGAAAGTTTCAAACTGCTGACGCCGAGAACCTCGAATTTGCTGACGAGAGTTTTGACCTGGTGTATTCGCACGGAGTGCTGCATCACACGCCCGACACGACCCGGGCGATTCGCGAAATTTATCGCGTGCTTCGGCCCGGCGGGCGCGCGATCGTTATGCTGTACCATCGCAACTCGTACAACTATCGCGTAAACATTTCCCTGCTGCGACGCGCCGGCGCGCAGTTACTAAGGTGGGACAGCGGCGTGAGCCTGGTCCATAAGCTTACCGGCGAGCCGCTCGACAATTTGCAGGAACATGCCAGACTATTGAAGACTCAAAAGAAAACGTATCTTGGCGACGAAGAGTTTTTGAGCCAGAACACCGACGGAGCCGGCAATCCACTGGCTCGGGTTTATTCAAGAGAGGAAGCAGGCCAGCTCTTCCAGGATTTTTCTGAAGTGACTTTAAAGACCTATTTCTTTAACAAACGCCGGCTGCCGTTGTTGGGGAAATTACTGCCGCCGTCATTGGAATCTCAGCTCGCCGCGCGCTGGGGTTGGCATTTGTGGATATACGCAACTAAATAGATTTGTTTCGCGGCTTTGCCGCAATCCGTGCGGAAAGGCTGAGCCTTTCCGAGGGCGCTCTGCTTGAACCAGGAGGCTATGCCTCCTCCCGAGGCGCAGCCTCAGATTCGAGAGGGAGCAGGCCGGAAAGGCGGAGCCTTTCCGCACAGAGAGCGGCAAAGCCGCTGTTCTCAATTGATCGTTCCCGTATGAAGAACATTCTAATTACCGGCGGCGCCGGGTTCATCGGTTCGCATCTCGTCGACAACTTGTTAGCGACGGGCGAATGCCGGATTACCGTCGTTGATGACTTTAATGATTTTTATGATCCGGCGATCAAGAGCGAGAACGTAAGCCCGCAGCTGGAGAATGCCAATTACCATTTATTCAGAATCGACATTCGCGACAAGCCAGCGCTGGAAACAGTTTTTGCAAGCACCAGGTTTGATTGCATGGTTCATTTGGCCGCACGCGCAGGCGTGCGACCATCGTTAGAACAGCCGCTCCTTTATGCAGAAACAAATATCAGGGGCACGATGAACCTGCTGGAATTGGCCCGCGAACATGGCATTAAACAGTTTGTGTTTGGCTCGTCATCGTCAGTTTACGGAATAAACGCAAAAGTTCCCTTTAGTGAAGACGATTCCATTCGTCAGCCAATCTCGCCCTATGCGGCGACGAAAGCCGCTGGTGAATTGCTGTGTCACACGTATTCACATCTATACGGAATTCGCTGCGTCTGTCTTCGTTTCTTTACGGTGTATGGCCCACGCCAACGTCCCGACCTTGCGATTCACAAGTTTGCGCGGTTGATAACTGAAGGCAAACCCATTCCGGTTTTTGGTGACGGCACGACGCGCCGCGACTACACCTACATCGACGACATCATTGCCGGTGTGCGTGCGACCATCGACTATGAAGCTAGCGATTATGAAGTAATCAATCTGGGCGAGTCGCGCACGGTCGAGCTGCGCGAGCTGATTTCGCTGTTGGAAAAAACATTGGGAACGGAAGCGAAGATCGATCGCCAGCCACTGCAACCGGGAGATGTGCCGCAAACCTTTGCCGATATTACGAAAGCGCGTCGGTTGCTTGGTTACAACCCACATACACAGATTGAAGAAGGGATCCTGAAATTTGTCGAATGGTTTCGGCATAAGAGCGGGGGCATGCCCCCTTCCCAACCCTGAGTTTCCTGCCCAGGTGTTCTACAATGCGAACTCGAGATCAGGAATGTCCACAACGACAAACATCATCGATAAACCACTGCCGCGCGAGATGCAGCAACACACTTACTCGATAATGCATCGAGTCGAGGAGACGCATTGGTGGTTTGTCGGGCGCCGCAAGATTATTGAAAGTTTTCTCGAACGCGTTTGTGCTGGACTAAAGTCGAAAGAACACGCGCTGGAGTCGCTGAACATTCTGGACGTCGGCTGTGGCACCGGCGCTAACCTGGAAATGCTTTCGCAGTTTGGCAAGGCTGAGGGAGTAGATGTCTCGGCCGAAGCGCTCGAATTCTGCCGCGAGCGTGGCTTGCAGCAGGTGAAACAGGGCGCGGCTGAAGCGCTTCCTTACGAGAACGACTCGTTTGAACTGGTCACCGGGCTTGATGTGGTTGAGCATCTTGATGACGATGTTGCCGGTTTGAAAGAAATGCGGCGCGTGTTGCGTGCGGACGGGCGGGCAGTTTTGTTTGTGCCGGCGTTTATGTTTTTGTGGGGCGTGCAGGACGACATCAGCAATCATCGTCGTCGCTACACAATGGCCAGTTTGAAAGAAGCAGTAAGAAAAGCAGGTTTTGAAATTGAGCGCGCGAGTTATGTAAATCTCAGTTTCTTTGCGCCGATATTTTTTGGCCGGCTGCTGATGCGTATTTCCGGCCTGCGTCCTGCTTCTGAGAACAACCTCACAATTGGCGCGCTGAACGGTGTTATGGGAAAACTGTTTGCGGCCGAGCGGTTTCTATTGCGCCATTGGAATTTTCCCTTTGGCGTTTCCATTATTTGCGTGGCTCGACGGACGCAGTAGGACGGAAATTCCTGGCTGTGCCTAAATGAAAATTTACGACGAACAGGAGGAAACCTTAGTAATGAATGCCGCGCCTACCGAGACCGGCGCAAAGCCCGAGGTCTCTGTTTTCCTTCCTGTCTACAATGAAGAGCCAAACCTTTTGCCACTGCACGCAAAGCTCGACGAAGCACTCAAGGCACTGGGGCGTTCGGCGGAGATCATCTACGTGGATGATGGCTCGAGCGACGGCAGCCTGAGTGTGCTGCGCCAAATTGCTGGTTTGGATGATCGCGTGCGGGTTGTTGCGCTGAAACGCAATTATGGTCAGACCGCCGCGATGGCTGCCGGCATCGACGCGGCTCAAGGCGACGTGCTTATCCCGATGGACGCCGATTTGCAAAACGATCCGGCGGACATAATCCGGCTGCTCAATAAGATGGATGAGGGCTATGACGTGGTTTCAGGTTGGCGCAAAAACCGGCAGGACACGCTCATCACCCGCAAGATTCCATCGATGATTGCCAATCGTCTCATCTCCTGGATTGGCGGCGTTCCGCTTCACGATTACGGCTGTTCATTGAAAGCATATCGCCGCGAATCGCTCGAGGACGTCAAACTTTATGGCGAGATGCATCGCTTCATTCCAATTTACGCCGCCTGGGCGGGCGCGCGGGTGACGGAAATTCCGGTGGCGCACCATCCGCGCACGATGGGCCAGTCGAAATATGGACTGTCGCGCACCATCAAAGTCGTCTTTGATCTGATCACGATAAAGTTCATGGCTTCTTATCAAACCAAGCCGCTTTATCTTTTTGGCTTTGCCGGATTGCTTACGTTTGGTGTGTCGCTGCTCTCCGCTTTACTGGCCTGCTTGATGAAGTTTGCCGACTGGCCTCATCACGCCGACTTTATTCAGACGCCTTTGCCCGTAATGGCGATGGTGATGCTGGTGTTGGGAATTCAACTTTTCCTGATGGGGCTGCTGGCGGAAATGCTGGTGCGCACTTACCACGAGTCGCAGTCAAAACGGATCTACGCGGTCCGCGAACGAATTGGAATGAGTGATGAGTGATGAGTAATGAGTAATGAGTGATGAGTACTAAGTACAAAGATGCTTTCCACTACTCATGACTCATCACTCATGACTCATCACTCATGACTTTAGCTTTATGTGCGGAATAACCGGTTGGGCCCATCTTGATTCGCGCACGCCGCCTGCGGCAGGCGCCGAGGACCTGCTGCACGCAATGTGCGAGCGCATGGTCCATCGCGGCCCCGACGGTGAAGGCTTGCTTGTCTCTACCGGCGTCGCGTTAGGAATGCGACGGCTGGCGATTATCGATCTCGTCACCGGCGATCAACCCACCTTCAACGAAGACAAAAGCGTCGCTGTAATTCTTAACGGGGAAATCTATAACTACCGCGAGTTGCGGCGCGGTCTCGAACAGCGCGGCCATTCGTTTCGCAGCGAGTCGGACACCGAAGTATTGCCGCATCTTTACGAAGAACACGGCGCGGCAATGCTTGAACATCTGAATGGCATGTTTGCCTTTGCGCTGTGGGACGCAAGGCGGCAAAGACTTTTGCTGGCGCGCGATCGCTTTGGTGAGAAGCCACTCTACTGGTGCGTCTTTGAAAACACGTTGTTGTTCGCTTCTGAGCCCAAGGTTCTGCTGGCCCACCCCGCAGTCAACAGTTCGCTTAACCTCCAGGCCCTGCGCCAGTACCTTTCGTTCGATTATGTGCCCGCTCCGTTATCGATTTACCAGGGCATTAATAAACTTCCCGCCGCGCACATGCTCACGCTTGAAGACGGCGAAATAAAAACTGAACCGTACTGGCGGCTCTGCTACGAAACCAAAGAACCAGTGCCGAGCGAAGCCGACGCTGCCGAACACCTGCGCGAATTGCTGGCCGATTCTGTTCGCATGCGCCTGGTTTCGGACGTACCGCTTGGCGTACTGCTTTCGGGTGGAGTCGATTCATCCGCCGTTACGGCGCTCGCGGTGCGCGCGTCATCTGAGCCGGTGAAAACGTTTTCAATTTCCTTTGCCGAGTCTTCTTTCGACGAATCGCAGTACGCGCGCGCGGTGGCAAAGTTTCTCGGCACCGACCATCACGAAGAACGCTTGAGCGCGAACCTGGCCGCGAACCTCGTCAGCGAAATCGGCGCGTGGATGGACGAGCCATTCAGCGATCCTTCCCTGGTGCCGACTTATCTACTGTCTCGGTTTACGCGCAAGCATGTGACTGTGGCGCTTGGCGGCGACGGTGGCGACGAGCTGTTCGCGGGTTATCCGATGTATAGCGGCCATCGTTGGGCGGAAATCTACGGTCATATTCCGCGCCTGCTGCGATCCGGAATCATCGAGCCGTTGATCGGTTTGCTTCCGGTAAAGACGAAGAATCTTTCACTTGACTACAAGGCGACGCGCTTTGTAACTGGCGCAAAGTATGACCCCGTTGCGCGTCATCACGTCTGGTTTGGTTCGTTTACTCCCGAAGAGCAGGAAGCGCTGCTGACTCCTGAAGTTTTGCACGGAACAGATGGAGATATTTATGGTGACGCGCGACGAATGCTGCTCGAATGTGAATCGTCGAATGGTATCGAACAGATGCAGAGCCTGGATACGCGGCTTTATCTGGCGGAAGACATACTGACAAAAGTTGATCGCGCGAGCATGGCTGTATCGCTCGAGGTGCGCGCGCCTTTTCTCGATCCGCGAGTCGCCGAGTTTGCCGCATCGTTGCCCGCAAGTTACAAACTGCACGGCCGCAAAACGAAATATATTTTGAAGCGCGCTGTTTCCGATTTGCTGCCGCCGTTTGTTGCCCGCCGGGGAAAGAAGGGGTTTGGGGTGCCGGTCGCAAAATGGCTAAAAGAAAATCTGCGGCCGTTGGCCCGCGATTTGTTGTCACCTGAACGCGTGCGACGGGCGGGCGTCTTCAACTCTGATTACGTAACAAGACTGCAGGATGAACACGAACGCGGAGTGGCCAATCACCGCAAGCTGCTCTGGACGTTGCTGATGTTTGAACTGTGGCATGAAAGCTTTATAGAAATGCCGCGGCGAATTGAGACTTCAGTTGCAAGTAGAAGCTGAATTGACCGCGGATGAACGCGGATTAACGCAGATCAGATCAAAGAATGAGCAAAACAAAAGAATGACAAAGACAAGCGAGTGCAAAGGTTAAGCTTGCAACGGAAAATGCGTTTATGCTTTTTCAGATTCGCGCCATCCGCGTTAATCCGCGGCCAATAGCCTCATGCAGAATTCCTTCGAGCAGGCTCTCAGCGATCTCTTCGAATGGTGCCGCGCGCGCAATTTTGCCGGCGACGATCCTTTCGACGCCCTCAATAGCCGAATTTTCCAGGCCACTCCTTTCGCACGATCCGACACGCCACGTTTGGTTTGGACGCAACTCATCAAGCGCTCGCCGGTAAACCTGCGCCGGCTTGCTCTGGTTCCGGCACAAACGAATGCTAAGGGCATCGCTCTATTCGCGCTGGCAGCTCTGGCGAATTACCGTCGGCTTAAAACGATCGAGTCCGAGAACGAAGCTCGCGATTTACTGGATAACCTGATTGGTCTGCGAATCAGCAGCTACAGCGGCGCGGCCTGGGGATACAATTTCGATTGGCAAAGTCGCCATTTCTTTGCACCGCGTGGCACGCCGATGATCGTGCCTACTGCATTCGCTGCGCGCGCATTGCTACAGGCAGCAGACACGTTACAGGAACAACGATATTTGGATATAGCACGTAGTAGTTGTGAGTTTATCCTTCACGATCTTAGGCGGACTGTAGAAAAAGACGACGAACTTTGTTTTAGTTACTCGCCAATTGATAACACTTGCGTCTTCAATGCCAGCCTCCTGGCTGCCGAAACCCTCGCCAGCGTCGGCGCCATCACCGGCGAGACTGAGTTTTGTGATTTCGCTGTGCGCGCCGGGCGCTACGTTGTGAAAAGACAGCGCGGCGATGGGGCGTGGATGTATGGTGCGGCGGCGAATCAAGCCTGGGTCGACAACTTTCACACGGCTTACGTGTTGCAATCGCTTTCGCTCATTACAAAAACTTGCGGCGCTGCTGACGCGCGCCTGTTTGGCGAGGCACTTCAGCGCGGGTACAAATTTTGGCGCGAGCGGTTCTTTCTTGCGGACGGGTGGCCGAAATACTACGATGACGCGCTTTATCCCGCGGACACACACTCGGGCGCCGCAGCGATTGTCACGCTTCTGGAATTGCGGGCTGTGGATAACGAAGCCCTGCCGCTGGCGCAAGAGGTAGCGAATTGGCTTCTAAACAACATGCGTGATAGTCGCGGCTTTTTTTACTACCAGCGCAACCGCCTCTACACGGTGCGCGCGCCTTTCATGCGCTGGTCGCAAGCGTGGACTGCCTACGCACTCGCGCGATTGTTGGAAGAAGGTGGTTTGTAACGCAAAACTTAGTTTGTATGAAGAGTCAAGACGGAAGTCTCATGGTTGGGAAGGGCGGCTTGCCCCCGCTTAGTTTGGGCGGCATCCAACGGGCGGGGGTAAACCACCCTTCCCAACCTTGAGACTTTCATCCTTGAATGCTTTCTGTTCGACTCATGTTGCTGTTGATCTCTGACTGTGGTTTAGAGAATCCAAAATGCCCATCGCCCCTGATGTAACTCTCGGAAAAAACGTCCGTATCTTCCAGCCGGAACTCGTCAATCTCTACGGTTGTTCCATTGCCGACGAGACGAAAATCGGGGCTTTCGTCGAGATTCAAAAAAACGCTTCGATTGGCACTCGTTGCAAAATTTCGTCTCATACATTTATCTGCGAAGGAGTCACCATCGAAGACCATGTTTTCGTCGGCCACGGTGTTATGTTTACCAACGACCTCTATCCAAGCGCCGTTAATACCGATAGCAGCTTGCAGACTGAGGCTGACTGGCCAGTCGTCGAGACACGCGTAAAGACGCGAGCAGCCATCGGCAGTAATGTCACGATTATGGCAGGGGTTACGATTGGAGAGCATTCATTGATTGGCGCTGGCGCGGTGGTGACGCGCGACGTGCCTGATTTTGCCATCGTGGCGGGCGTGCCGGCGCGGGTTATCGGCGACGTACGGAAACGCCGCGGCAAGACCGCGCAGGACTACAAATGATAAAAGTCGGAGTCATCGGTTATGGCTACTGGGGTCCCAACCTGGTGCGAAATTTCATGGACACGCCCGGCTCGACTGTGGTCGCCGTATGCGATTTGCGAACGGAGCGGTTGGCCCAACTGCGAGTTCGTTATCCCACTATTCATACTGTCAGCGACGCGAGCGTTCTGTTTGATGATCCGTCGCTTAACGCAATTGTAATTGCCACGCCGGTGTCTTCTCACTTCGAGCTGGCGATGGCCGCCCTGCGCGCCGACAAACACGTGCTTGTGGAAAAACCATTAGCCGCAAACTCAGAACAGAGCATGCGGCTGATCGACGAGGCAGCCCGCCGCCGGCGTGTTCTGATGGTGGACCACACCTTCGTTTACACCGCGGCCGTCAGAAAGATTCGCGAGCTGCTTAACGCTAATGCTCTAGGTGACATTTATTACTACGATGCGGTGCGCGTTAACCTGGGGCTGTTTCAGCATGACGTAAACGTGATCTGGGACCTGGCGATTCATGATCTGTCGATCATGGATTACGTGCTTCCGGCGAAGGCGACTGCGGTCTCAGCGACCGGGATCAGTCATATTCCCGGTCAACCTGAAAACGTCGCTTACATGACCTTGTTCTTCGACAACCGCCTGATCGCGCACGTTCACGTCAACTGGCTGACGCCGGTTAAGGTGCGGCACACGCTTATCGGCGGCAGTGAAAAGATGATCCTTTATGACGATCTTGAACCGAGCGAGAAGGTGAAAATCTACGACAAGGGCGTAACCATTTCGCAAAGTCCGGAAGCCGTTTACGAGATGCTGGTTAGTTATCGTTCGGGCGACATGTGGGCGCCGCGTCTGGATGCGACCGAAGCGCTGCAAACGGAGGCGCTTCATTTTATTGACTGCATCGAAAACGACAAGCAGCCGGAAACGGATGGTCAGGCCGGCTTGCGACTGGTCCGCACTGTCGAAGCAGCGGAAAAATCTTTGCTCGCAAAAGGCCAGCTGGTGGAAATTCAGTGAAGCTCTCGGCAGAGATAGCTGATTTTACTGTAGCCCGCGCCTTCAGTTTTAGATAGCCGATGCGAATCTGGATCGATTTGGCAAACTCTCCGCACGTTCCTTTCTTTCGTCCACTCGCAAATGAGTTCACGCGACGCGGTCATGAAGTAATCGTGACAGCACGGCAATTTGCCGAGACTGTGCCACTGGCCGAGGCCGCTGGATTTGTTGCGCAAGTGATTGGCGGACACGGCGGCGCAAAGCTGTCTCGGAAGGCTGGTAACCTCGTTGGACGTGGCCTGGAACTGGCGCGCTGGGCGCGAGGAAAACAAATTGACCTGGCGGTCAGTCACAACTCCTACTCACAAATTCTGGCGGCGCGCGCACTTTCGCTGCGATCAGTGACGCTGATGGACTACGAACATCAGCCGGCAAACCATCTCGCCTTCCGTCTCGCTTCGCGCGTGATCGTGCCACGAGCCTTTCCCGAAGCGGCTTTGAAGCGCTTCGGCGTCGCGTCAGCAAAAGTGAAACGATATGACGGCATCAAGGAAGATGTTTATCTGGCAAACTTCACAGCCGATCAGAATTTTGAAGTCGAAATTCAGAAATTAGGAATTGCTGCCGGCGACATTCTGGTCACGGCCCGCCCACCGGCCAGCGAAGCGCTCTATCATCGCTTCGAAAATCAGTTGTTCGATCAGTTGCTTGATCGTCTTTTGGAAGCGCCGGCGGTGAAGTTGGTACTGCTACCGCGAAATGAATCGCAGCGCCAGTACTATGCTCGCGAGAAGATAATCATTTCCGCGCACCCGCTCGATGGTGCGAACCTTATTGCGCGAAGCGATCTCGTGGTCAGTGCTGGTGGCACAATGAATCGCGAGGCGGCGGCGCTGGGCGTGCCCGCGGCATCAATCTACCAGGGTGAATGGGCCGCAATAGACCAGCAACTTGTTGAGGATGGCAGGTTACAGCGAATTACAACAGAAGCAGGCGTCCACGCGCTGCGGATTGAGAAGAAAGCAGCAACGCCGGCGCGCTCGGGCGGTGGTGTTTTGCAGCAGGTTTCGAATCTAATACTCGAAGCTTAAACTTTTGATATTCTGTCCTCGCAAACAGACCCGGCCTTTATCGCTAGCGGATTTCTGAATGGCGCAAACTACATTAAGAGCGGATCGGATCGCGAGGCCCAGGGCTGGCGCCGGCAGGGTGCGGGCATCGGCGCGCGCTCCGCAGTGGATACTGCCGCTGATTAAGGCGGCGATCCTGGTTACCGATATCGTAGTCGCGACCGCCGCTCTTGCCATGGCATTTTATTGGCGAGAAGGCTTACCGCTCATTGTTCCGGCCGGCAGCGGAGCTTTTATCTGGAGCGCTCGGTTCGCTCCCTATGGCGCTTTATTATTATTTGTAGTTCTAATTCGCTTGCTGGTCCTGCGCTACTACGATCTTTACCGGCTGCGGGGCGAGTTTTCATTTGTAGACGACGGCATGCGCGTCTTCAAAGCGACCGCGATCGGATCGTTGCTCATTATTGCGGCGGCTTTCCTCTATCGCGGCGGATTTCATTACCGGTCATTTTCTTATGCGCGCAGCGTCTTCGTGCTCGACTTTCTGTTTGCCTTTGCCGGATTCGAGTTGATGCGGTTGTTCTTGCGCACCGCACAAACATTTTTTCGGCGGCGCGGAATTAACTTGATTCCCACACTCGTCGTCGGCCGCGGGCCGGAAGCAGCATTTTGCATCAAGGAGATGCGGGAACGGCCGTCACTCGGGTACCGCGTGATTGGCGTTGTTGAAAGCAGCGGCGCTGTACAGCTCGATGTTCCCGCAACTTACGAAGGCGTTCCGGTGATCAGCGATCTCGCCGGATTGCCGGACGCGATTCGCGAGTCGAAGGCGAATGAAGTGATCATCGCGGATGCGAACGTGGATGGCGACACTTTGTTTGATGTAATGATGCGCTGCGGGCGCCGGCACGGAATTGAGTTTCGCATCGCGCCGAGCCTGTTCAATTGTTTGCCGAGCAAAACGGAAGTCGATCAAATCGGTGCGTTGCCGATGATCCGGTTGTTTCGCGAGCCGCTTTCGGATTTCGCGCGGGGCACCAAACGCATCTCTGATTTGATCATCTCATCGCTGACACTCGCAGTGCTTTCACCTTTCTGGCTGCTTATTGCCCTCTTAATCGAGCTTGATTCCAAAGGGCCCATTTATTATGCGCAGGAACGCGTGGGCATGGATGGCCGCATTTTCGTAGTTTACAAATTTCGTACGATGCAACTGAATGCGGACAGCGAAATCCATCGCGAGTACCAGCGCAAGTTCATAGCCGGACATGCGGAAGCGAACGTCGGCGATGCTGAAAAACCCGCTTACAAACTGCGCAATGATCCACGCATCACGCGTGTCGGGCGAGTGCTGCGCCGTTTCAGTCTGGATGAAGTACCGCAGCTTCTGAATGTTTTGCGCGGCGATATGAGCATAGTTGGCCCACGCCCGCCGATTCCCTACGAGGTAGAGGCTTACGAGCTGCGCCATCGCCGGCGGCTGGATGTGAAGCCTGGACTGACGGGACTCTGGCAGGTGTCGGGCAGAAACCGTTTGCCGTTTGAGGAGATGGTCAAACTGGATTTGTTCTATATTGAAAACTGGTCGCTGCTGTTTGATTTGAAAATAATTTTGCGCACCGTGATGGTCATGCTGCGCGGCGACGGGTATTAGCCGAATCATTTGAAAGAGGAAAACCAGAAGAAGAGCCGCGGGGCCGCGCTACTCGATAGCGCGATCGTTGCCTGTCTCTTTTTGTTTGCGGCGGCAGCGCCCAATTCCATCGCGGTGACGCAGACCGCGTGGCTGCTGGGCATGACGTTCTGGCTGCTGCGTTTTGCTTTTTATCCTCGACCAAAACTTCAGCGCACGCCGGTTGATTATCTTCTTCTTGGGTTCTTCATTCTAAGCGGCCTTTCTTCTCTGCTCTCATACGAACCGATGGTTTCAATCGGGAAGATGCGGGCCGCCAGCCTCTTCACCATAGTCTATCTGTTTTCTCAAAACCTGCCTTCGCGACGTGTGATTCGCGTGTTGGCACTTACGCTCGTTGGCGCCTGCATGATCAACTTGATCTTCACCGGCGCGCAAAGGCTGCTGGGAGTGGGCGTCAAAGTTTACAACCTCGCTGAAGCCAGCCCGCTCTACAAAGCAGGTGTTCGCCACGGGGACACGCTGCTGACTGTTGACGGAGTAAAGCTTCACGACCCGCAGGAACTAGTAAACGAATTATCAAAGCCGGATAAAAAAGTGGTCACCGTCACAGCGTACCGGCATGAATGGATGCTTCCATGCAAAGTGCCCCGCGGCACTTTGCTCGCGGGTAACAATGCGCTCGAACAACTGGGTGTCGGCAGTTGGTCCAAAGGAAGAGATTGGCGCGCGAGTGGTTTCTTTGGGAACTTCGTGACCTATGCTGAAGTCTTGCAGTTAATCCTGGCGCTGACGGTAGGCTTATTCGTAGCACTGCGACGCAAGCGCAGCCTCATAGGTCTCGGATTACTTCTGGCACTTGCTGGAATGGTTGGAGCGCTACTGCTAACGGTAACGCGTGCCTCGTGGTTCGCTTTCATTGTCTCCAGCGCTGTCATTCTGGTTCTCAGCGTGAGCCGGCGCGCAGTTTTGGTTGCCGGCGTACTCGCCATTCCACTGATTCTGGCCGGACTATTTGTTCTTCAGCAAAAACGCAATGTTGGATTCATAGATCAGCAGGATCAATCAATCAGTTGGCGCGAAACTGTGTGGCGCGAAGGCTTTCACCTGTTGCTCAGCAAGCCGCGGCATCTGCTGGTGGGTATCGGCATGGATTCAATCAAATCGCATTGGCGAGAATGGGGAATGTTTGACCAGGGCCGGCTGCCCTGGGGCCACATGCATTCCAATCCGTTAGAGATTGCGTTGGAGCGTGGCGTGCCCGCCTTACTTGTTTGGCTTGCCCTGCTGTTTGTTTACGCGCGCACAATCTGGCGAATGTTGCGAGACAAAACCAGGCTTGATTGGATCGAACAGGGAATTCTGCTGGGAGCTTTGGGTGGTCTGGCGGGCTTTTTTGTTTCCGGCCAGGTGCACTACAACTGGGGCGATTCCGAAGTAATAATGATTTTCTATTTTCTCATGGGCGCGGTTATGGCTCTCAATAACAACTCGTATCCGCTAGAGCTGACCGGGTCGAACCCATAGACAAGCTATAGACTGCTTGTGGTAGTTTGGCGCCGCCTGCCCTTTCTTTAACACAATCGAACGAAAAAAAGCGGGCGAAGTTCTTAACTTCGCCCGCATGAATTATCCCCTTGAGTCGCGGGTTCTTGTAAGTTTAGTCGCTGAGCATGATGCCATCGCTGAGCATGATGCCGTCGCTAAGCATGATGCCATCGCT
>JACCVY010000059.1 GCA_013697915.1 Blastocatellia bacterium
TCAGCCTTCGCCGCGCTGTAGCTCCGGAGTTGGTCGGTAATAATTAACCGCGGCACATACTGCAGCCCCTTCAAGAGCTTGCGAAAGAACTTCTTCGCTGCTTTTTTATCTCTGCGGCTCTGGACCAAGATGTCCAAAACGTCGCCATCCCGATCCACTGCTCGCCACAGACAATGAACGCGCCCGTTCATCTTGAGAAACACCTCATCGAGGTGCCACCGTCGCCTGGTCGAGGACTACGATGACGCAGGTGGTTGGCATAAGTCTGACCGAACTTGAGGCACCATTCTCGGACAGTCTCATTGGTGAGGGAGACTCCGCGTATGGACATCATCAACGTCGCGGAAGCTCAGCGAGAAGCGGAAATAGAGCCAGACACAATGACTGATGATCTCAGCGGGAAACCGGTCGCGACGATACAACGACGGAGAGACATTCATCAGCTAATTATGCTGCAGCCGCCGCTGTCTTGCACCATCTGCTGGTTAACCTGACAATACCCTCACGTGGGTACCCACGCGCAACAGTCAGGTGTATAGCACAGCCCGTTATTTGAGCTACGAAAGTCTCGTCAACATCACAAGCTGAAATAAAACAGAGATCAGGCCGTCATCGACCTAACCACTTTCTAACCAAACACGCGAGATATTTTCCAGACTGCCCCACGCAGAACTCTGATGATCTTTGGCAGCAGAAAAATTGAAACGACGACAAATATCAGAAGCAAAACGATCAGCACGACAGGGAGAAAGTAGGCCAGTAACAATGATCCAATTGCCACCACGTCCTCAACCAAGCTCACAACAATGTTTGATGCCGGTTCCGGGCTCAAATTGATTGCTGCCCGGGCGCTTGCCTTGGTGCCATGCGCGCTCAAGGCCAACCCACCGCCGAGCAGAAGTGCAATCACTTGCACGCTCCGATTAAAGTCGCCAAAGGCAGCAGCAGCCAGTACGGCGCCTGCAGGAATTCTGATAAAGGTGTGAATAAGGTCCCAGGTGCTGTCGAGGTAAGGGATCTTATCGACAAAAAACTCGATCACAAAAAGCGCTAACGCGATTCCGATAACCCACCAGTGGGTTAATACATCGAGCTCGCCAGGCAAGCGAAGATGCGCGAAGCGACCCAACAAACCAAGCGTCGCCACTGCGGCGTACAGGCGAATGCCTGAAACCCAGCTACTACCCATCGCGATTGCCAGCGTGCCTACTAGATCCATTGATCCCTTTTTTAACGAATTACGAGAACCGCCGCGCGAATGTTCGCCGGCCGACCAATCAGCCTTCTACAATAAGGGTGCCTTCCTAACTCATAGGTGTTTAACGAATTCTTGGGAAGCGTTCTTACTTCCAACTCTCAATTCGCTTTTGCATCTCGGTGCGGCCGGCACTTGTCTTGATCTTGAGCCATGAGCGCGATCGTGCGAAGGCATAAACGCTGTCCTTACGCTTGGCAACCATACCCTCAAGTTTCATTGCCTCCAGTTCTCTGAACAGTCGTTCGCCCTGTTCCTCGATATGTTCTGTATAGCGGATTCGCCCGGTGAAGCTTTTGCGCAGGATACGCTTCAAGGCTGCTTTACGAGCGACGAGGGGATATTGAGAAAGGTTCTGGCCGTCAAAGTAGACAAGGTCGAAGGCATAGAAGGCTATAGCGCCTCTGTGTTGTCGATGACGCAGAGCCTCGAAGGATGGTTTGCCGCTCCTGTCAAGCGCCACAATCTCGCCGTCGATAATCGCGGTCCTAGCTTTAATCAGCTTTGAGATCTCCTGGAGTTCAGGAAATTGCCGTGTAAGGTTGCGCCTGTTGCGAGAAATAAAGCGCACCTTACCATCTTTGAAAAAGCAGAGCGCCCGGAACCCGTCCCACTTAGGCTCGAAGAGCCACTGCGGATCAGAAAAAGGGAGTTTTACCAGAGTCGGCAGCATCGGCTCAAGAGAGGCGGGCATGGCGGCTGTTTCAGCCGAAGTATGCCGACTGACCTTATTGGGCTTTCTCTCTGGTGCTTTAGGGCTCACTTTTTTTCGCTTTCTTACGCATCACCCACTTCCAAAGGATATAAGTTTATGCGAAAGAAGCATACCGGACGCAAAAAAAAGAGAAGTGATTTCTCAGCAAAGGGATTGAAAGTTCTGCGCCGTCGGCTATCTGATTCCGCGCCCGAAACTTTTGCTGATAGCGGAGGTATATATGCGCCCCTTCTCTTTGTTAATACTTCTTATCGCGCTCTCAGGTACGGTCGCTTACGGACAGGCTGCCCCTCGTTCGGCTGAGGATTTTTTCAAATCGCGCCGTTGCGCGACACGAGAAAGGCGATCTGGACGGGGCGATAGCCGATTTCACTAAGATCATTGAGATCAACCCCTCTATTTGCGCAGCCATATTACAACCGTGGCCTCGTGCGAATGGAAAAGGAGGATCGTGATGGCGCGACCCAGGCTAACCTCGTCCGAATAGTTAATCGATTGAATGTTCAGACACTTTCCTGTGTCGTTCCTATTGCTCGCAAAAGGAACGTCAGAATGAAGCCCGCTAAAAATCCGCCGATGTGGGCCATGTAAGCGACACCACCGGTTTGGGCACTAGCGCTGATCGATCCAATTCCACTGACGAACTGCAATACGATCCATAAACCGATTACTAGCAGCGCAGGCATGGGAATGACGCGTGTGCCCATTAAAACTCTCACTTGTTCGCGCGGGAACAGCAAAATGTAAGCCCCAAGCACCCCGGCGATGGCGCCGGAAGCTCCGAGGTTTGGCACATTGGAACCGGTACTGAAGGCAAGCTGGGCCAGTGTCGCAGCAATGCCGCAAAGAAGGTAAAAAATTAGGAACTTGAGGTGGCCAAAACTGTCTTCGACGTTATCGCCAAAGATCCAGAGGTAAAGCATAT